>JBGSUK010000006.1:0-300000 GCA_041753455.1 Anaerolineae bacterium
CCTCATCGTAAGAAAGCCTTTTGCTCATCTGCTATAATCCGTTCCCGACGGCCTCCAAGCCGTCTGTCTGAGGCCCCTACTGTTTACCGCAGTGGGGCCTTTTCAATTACCGTCTGTCTGAGGCACATCCTACCTCAGAACACGCTCATTGCAAGGCATTAAAACGGGATGCCGTCCGTGCCGCCGCTGGTATGTCGCTTCAATTCGTTTTTCAAAAACCGATTCCAGCCCTTTAGCCAGCGAACCCGTCGCCGTGCCTTGCGAAGCCAGCGCCATGTCAACTTCATCGGGTTGTTGATCGGCGGTGCGGGATATCGGTAGAACCGCTGGCATTTGCGACAACGGCTATCCCAGTCGAAGGTTGTGCCATCAATCGGGTTGCCGTCCTGCCAGAGCGTGACGTGGTGGCAGTGGGCGAATTCGGTATCCCACGCCGTATTTGCAGCATCAAGGGCATCACCTTCCCACAGCAGCTTTTCAAGCCCGGTGGAGTGGTTTAGCCGTGTCAGTTTAAAATGACTCACTTCAATACCTCCAAGATGTTTCGCACTGGGCCGTCGTAGGCCCGCCAATAATTCGCCAGTGTGCGGAAGCTACCGTTCAGGTAGCGCCGCTCGATGGCCCGTGACTGCCAGACGGCCCACTTCAAGCGCCGCTTCGTGCTGGGTGCTTGCATCGACCAGCGTAGCGCCAGATTAATTGGCCCGATCGGGGTGGGCTGCTTATCGTCGTCCATCGGTTTCGGTGGCTTCCACTTCGTACTCAATCGAGCCAATAGTCATGTTGAGTGCCCTGCTAGATGTTTGCCGCTGCCGTAGGCAGTCGTTCAGCCTGCCGTAGGCCTCTTCCGACCATGCCAGTATTGATTGGCTTTGTCGCGCATAATTTCCCACTTGCGCCGCCAGTGCAGGGACGATTTCACGAAGGTCATACAATCCGACCCGGCGTCGGTCAAAGCCAGAAATCGATCCTTGCCGTTGAACGCCGTCTCATACTCCCACCAAAACAGGTGGCCGCGCTTGATGAGGATGTCCATCTCTTGTGAGGTGAGGGCGTCTTGAATGCTCACGCCGGTCTTTCGTTGTGCTAGTTTTTTCATGGCTCGTTCGGCCATTTTGTGTTCGTACATCTCCACTCCTACGCCAGCACTCGTGCCAGCATATGTAACTCACGAAATTTCACCTGCTCGACCAGCCATTCCCAGATGTGTTGCAGGTCGTCGCGCCGCCCGCCGATCCAAACCATCGGCATTGGGCTGCCCCATCGGTTGGGAAAACGAATCCAGTACCCGGCACAATAGTCGGCGTCATAAGCAATGTCCACCATGCCGGGAAACAACACTCGTGCCAGCCAGTACACCCGCTTGTTCATTGCTCCTGTGTTTTGAGCCATTCGTACCGTGCCTGTTTATAGGCGTCGACACTGCGCTGTTGGGGCGGCACGTAGACCATATGCCATGCCTCGAAGACGGCCTCTTCGGTTTCGAGTGGAATTGGCAGCCCGCTGGTCGTCGTCACGGTGCCGTCTTTGACCACGCAGGTGGGCGGCAGCAATCCACCCTTGTTCCGATGGGTCACGAGGAGTGTATTGGCATCCCCCGGCCCAGTGCGTAGCAGCAACTGCCATCCCCACACACGCATCCGATCTGGTCGCTGGACGAACAAATCCAGCTTGACGCGCTCTTGGTCGTTCGGCGTGTACCATGTGGAGAGGTAGCGGCTGTCGCTGGTGAACTGCTTGGGCCACGAGATGACGGCCCCATTTTCTTTGAAGCGCGGTTGTAGGATGCCCATACCGAACAGCGTCTGCACCTGTTGCTCGAGGACACATTGCTGCACGATCTTGGTGTCAAACAATGTCACGCGCTGCTCGATGGCGGTGTAACGTGGTTCGATGACCAGTTCAATATCTCCCACATCGGGTTTCTCGCGCCGCACCGACCCGGCGACGACGATGCGTTGGCAGGACGGCGCAAAGAGCGATTGAGTCTCGCTGGCGATACGCTGGGCGGTGGTTAGTTTGATGCGTGGGCCGTCACTCATTTTCGGTCTCCTTGAAAATTGGCCCACCCATCGATGGGCCTTTGTCCATATACGTGCGTAAGAAGGTGTCAACCACTGTTACATAGCGGTTCGCTTCATAAGCACTTGTCCTTTCCGCTAGATAATTGTCTGCAATCATCCTCACCGCCTCGAATCACTTTTACGAGACGGCTAATGCACGGGGCAGGAGTCGAACCTACGGCGGGTGGAAAATAACGGCGCGACTCGTATAAGATTGCACCCACTACCACGCTACCCGTGCTGGTGGGGTGTTAACCCCTTTGCATTCCCTTTCGAGTTACTTCTTCTGCCAGCTTGGAATCATAGGGCAACCCGGTAGATGCCATGCTGGTCAATCGCGCAAACATAACCTGAGAAACAGCCAGCGCTCTGGTGTGAACAAGGCTGTGGAAGCTATCCCAAAGCGCTTCGAGCGCCTCTGGTATTTGGAGGTATTGGATGTTGCAATCAAAATCCTCAATGGCTTGTAGGTTGGCAGCAGCTTGGTCAAAGAGGCGAACCATCGCCATGTAGTTTTCAACCATCTGTGCCTGCGTGCCATTGGATGGCTTATAGGGTTGCGGTGCTGGCGATGTGGCGGCTGTAATCTCGATGGCCTTTGGTTTGATCTGGTCAAGGGTCACATAGCCGTCGGTGTCATCTGTAAACAGGCGCCATTCGTTGCCGTGATAGGACATGGCGGTAATCGTGATAATTTCACCCGTTTCGGCAAAGATGACTTCCTGCCCGACTTCATAGGGGCATGTGCCATCGTCGCCGGGTCGCGGCTCGTAGGGTTGTTCGAGAGCTTCTTGCATCACCTCGGTGAACACACGAGCAATCTCATCGGCCTTAAACACATGGATGCCGTCGTACAGCTTGACATGAATCAACCACTCGTAATTCGAGTATTCGACGTGGTGAACAATCCCCTTATCGCCCGTCTCAAAGACCTCGACGTTTTGCCCGATCTTGAATGCTGCAGGTGGCTCGGTGCGCGTTTCGGCTTCAACAGCGGGTGCAGGTGCGCCGGTGATGTGTCGCCCGATTGGTTTAGGTGGCTGATATTCAATCTCGCGGGCCGGTTGAGCCATGCCGGGACGTGGCGCCGCCGAGGGCAATGGAGCAGACTGACGCTGGTGGAAGCCGTCGAGCCATTGTTGCATCATGGCCTCGTCCCAGTTCTGAGAATCCGCCGTTTCCCAAATCGCCGGGGTGACATGGCGCAGCATCCCCTGATACCACTTTACGTCTTTGGTGGATTGGAATTCGTGGATAAATGATTCCTCACGCCCCGGCGTCAATCGAAACTGCTGATGCGCCGCCTTGACATAGTAACCCAGTGTCTTGGCATCATCCGGCAGCGTTTCGGACGGCAGATCAATTTTGAGATGGATGGCGATATTGCGGTTAGACGGCGACCGCAGCAGGGCATCGGCAATATACTTGGCCCGGAAGACGACATTGGAGGCACGCCACTCGGCTAGTTTCGCGGCTTCGGCGGCGACTATCGCGTCAAGTTTGCGTTGCTGGACGGCTTCGGCGCGTTGGGTAGCGGCCTCTTGAATGTTTTCAACGTCCCGAACTTTGCCATCTTTCCCCCAGCGCCGGGTGAAATCAACTGTTAAATTTTTAACAGTTGCGATCTCTTTGACCCAGTCCCCTATGGTTGGATCAGAAACTCCTAAATCCGCCGCCATAACGCCATTTGAAGCCAACACGCCGTCTTTGGTGTAGTACCCGGCCAGCAACAAGATTTCTAGCGCACGTCGCAGATCGGGTTTTTTGAGGTCAAGCCCGTGTGCCAGATTGGATCGGGCCGCTTCAATCATCGCCTCTTCGCGTGACCCCTGACGCACGACGGCATAGACAGTGGTGCGCCCTTCCAAGCGATGGGCCTCCATGCGGTGGAAACCCGCCGCCAGCAAATAGACTAGCTTGTTGTCCATGTCGGTGCGATACACGGTAATGGGTGGCAATTCGCCGCCGTTCTGGATGACGGCCCGATAACGTTCCACTGTCGCGGCATCCAAGCCTTTAGACCGCACCTGTAAGGTTTGGTCAATGGTGATACGACCCAGCTCCATTTCTTCGGAGCGTTCACCGACGGCCTTCTTGAGGGCCACGACCGGATTAATCTCCGCATCCGAGCGTTCGGGGCGATCCGCTTTTTTCTTAGCGAAGTTCGTAGGCATTGAGAATCTCCTCCATAAAACGTTTCAGTAAACGAGTGCTGGCGAGTGCAGCCGCTTCACCCGCTGCATACTTAAAAATGCTCTTTTGTACGTCGGCGGCTTGTTTCCAAACCGTACTCTTGGCAATCATGGCGTCCTGCCACACCAGCCCCGGATAACGGGCCACCAGTTCTTGCAGGCGTTCTTGGTCTTCATTGGTGTGCATCTCGGTCATAGTGGGCACGATACCCAGCACTTCGGCGTGGTGTTCATCGGTCGCATCCGCCATGATGCGATAGACCTCGCCGATGCCATCCAGTGACCAGCGTGCCAACTGCGTGGGGATGAGGATGAGGTCAGCCATCGCAAGGACGGCAGGTGTAAACAGCGAGGCACTTGGGGGGGTATCAAACAAAACGAAGTGAGCTGCGTCGTTGAGTGGCTTGAGTGTTTTCTTAAGCGCCGAGATGCTTTTGCCGCGTAGAAACAAATCCACTGCGGCGGTCGAGGTTTTGGCATACCCCGGCAGCACCCGCAGTTGACCGGGCGGGCCAATGACGGGCAGGTCGCTCGGCAAGTCAAAATCGTACTGCCCTGCGTCCACTGTGAGCAGCATGTTTTCCAACGACTCATCGTTGCTCAGGAGGTTATACAGGCCGTCACGGGGTTGCCCCTTGCTGTCCAATAGACCACGCAGACCGAGGCTGATATTGCCCTGCGGGTCGGTGTCGACGATGACGACGTTGTAACCGAGTGCCGCGAGGCCCGTGCCAAGCGTGATGGTCAGGGTCGTTTTGCCGACCCCACCCTTTTGATTCCAAATGTTGATATTGATTCCCATAGATCTCCTTCTGTACCCAACCCTGTCCACCCGTAAATTTGCGATATAATAAGAACTGTCTGTTTTCTAGCGGACGTTGAATCTCGCCCCTGTAGCGAGATTTTTCATTTACCCACCTGTCCACGCTTCGGCACGCACCTTCGCCACTGTGTCAAAATAGCGATTCACCACGCCATCCAGCGCGTCCCGATGCCAACCCCGCCGCATCCAAACGCCACGATTGAACTCGCGCCCATGCAACCGCACGTGATTGATTGCCAATCGTCGTCCGTCGCGGTGGGTCACGACCTCAAACACGTGCAGGTGCTGCGCTTCGTTTTCGGGCTGCACCTTCTCGACAACAACCAGCTGTTTGAGTCCAAATTTGTCTTTGACTTCAAAGGTCTTGCGTTCAATCCGATTCATGAGAGGGTTCCTTTGCTGACTGATTCAAAAAATAATGGGGCGGACGGCTTACTGGTCGCCGCCGGCACGGTTGTTTTCCAGATGGGCGACGACCTGCTTGAGCAGCTCCAGCGTCCGGGCATCTACCGGGCCTTCGAAGTTATCGTTGATCAGCGCGGCAACTTGCAAGGCTTCCAGCGCGGTACAGTGGGTGATGGCTTTGACGGCTTCGCTGATGTTTTCGCTGGTGACCTCAAAGGCATATTCCAATGCGTAGACCTCGGCTTCTTCATTGGTTTGTTCAGTGATTTCTTGCACGATGTCGCGCACACGCTCGTCGTCGGTCAGATACCAGCGTTCGAGGGCTTCGGTTAGCGAGGTCAGGTTGCCGCTGACTTCGGCGAGTTCATCGGCCAGTTCGGTTTGGCGATCCAGCGCATCATTGGCGGCGATGACGGCTTCGTCGCGTTGTTCGGTGAGCGTCACAATGATTTCTTTGGCGTCGTCAACGACCTGCGTGATGCGATTCTGCAATTCTTCCAGTGCCACCAGACCGGCTTCATAAGCCGCGTCGTTGGGTGTGGTTTGCAGGGCGTTAACGAGCTGCTGAAAAACACCGTTGACGACAATGGCGAGTCCGGTTTCGGGGATCTGGGTTTGACTGGTCATATTAGTTGTCTGTTCCTTTCGATTGGTTGTTATTGAGCAGCGGTACGGGCGGCGCGTTTAGCCTGCACACGCTCGTACAAATCACGATTCAGTTCTTCCGTCAGACTGGTGGATGTTTCGGCGACGGCAGCGCTGGCACGTGTGGATTGGACAACTTCAAAGGTGTCACGGCTGCCCGGAAAAATAATGACCTGCGTGCCGGGTACGGGTTGCACCAGCTTAGGGCAAGGGGTGTTATCCGCTGGCACGCCATCCCCGGACGGCGATTGTCCAGCGGGGCACTTAGGTTCAGTCCCAGTGCGCTGAAAGAATTCAGGCTTGCGTGCATCGTCGGGCCACGAGCCGACACTGCTACGAATGGTCGGTGGGCGTAATATCGCGTTGGGATCGCCGCGACTGATGACAATGACCTGCGGTGTTTCTTGGAAGCGGACGGTGTATCCCTTCTCGCAGAACGCTGATTTCGCCGTCACTGCCCCGACCGCCCGAACGCCCACACCCGATACAAACACCTTGTCATGGCGACGCAGCTCGGTGGCATCCAGCAGGCCCGGTATCATCTCCGGTTCGTGGGTGTAATCAATCGGCTGAGGATGGTCGTCCTTGAGTTCGACTTCTTGGTATTCGCGGCGATACAACATGACTGTCTCGACATTGAACGTGTGGAAGCTGCGGAAGTCCGGCGCGTTGGTGATAATCCATGCTCCACCACGTTTGTCGGGCGCGACCGCCTGTACGGTCATGATGATGCCGGCAGTGCCGTCCGCCACTTTGAATGTGTCGCCGGGGCGAAGTGCCGTCGTAAAGGTCAGGCCAATTTCCTTGAAGACGCCAGTCGGCACAACCTGCTTTTCCGGCTCTGGCCCGGCAACGGCTGCCGCTTGGACTCTGTGCGTGGGAGCGGGGGCCGCGATGGGCAGTCCCGCTAATGGAAAATAAGGTCGCCCGATGGTGATAAAAAACTGCTGCATACAAAACTCCTTTCATTTTTGAACCAATGCCTTATCTTTGGGGTGTCTCCTTTCGAGAGACTTGTGAGGTGGGCAGGGGTAACTCTGCCCCTTCACAGCCACACCGACTTTTCAACACCCCATCATACGAACTCTCAACTGTTAACCATTTTTTAAAGGTTTCGGCGCCATTTGCTCTTAACAAAAAATGTTGCGCTGTTATAATGTTTTTTGAACCTTAACCGCATACCCACAGGACTCTTGGAAAGCCGGCATGAAACTCGTTGACGCGCTCGACATCTATTTGCGTAAGTACAAACCAAAGACTCGATTGAACTACGAAGGCATCCTGCGACCACTGGTAGACTGGCTCGGCTCTACTCGTGATGTAGACCGAGTCACAGCTATTGAGCTTCAGGAATGGGTAAACAAAATGACGAGTCAGGAAATCCTTTTTGAAGATCACCCCAAGCGCCCCGCCGCGACGGGTCAGTTATCGGCTCACACGATTCACGGTCGCATCAAAACCATTCGCGCCTTTTTTAATTGGTTGGTCAAAATGGATGTCCTGCTGCCCGGTCAAAATCCCGTGCGAAACATCTCGCAGAAGACTCTGCCGAAAAAGGTGTCCAACGAGCGGATTGCAACCGATGAGGAAGTCCACCTAATTACGATGGCAACCTTTGGTCACGTCCGGGATCATGCCATTGTGTTACTCATGTGTGACACCGGGTGCCGTGCGATGGAGATCGCCGGATTGACTTTGGATAAACTGAATCTGGGAGAACTTTCCGCCGAGGTCTTGGGCAAAGGAAGCGTTCGTCGTGACGTCTTTTTCGGAGTGGATGCCGCTGATGCAATTCGCAGGTGGCTCGTGGAGCGCCCGGACTGTCCACACGATTATGTGTTTTCAGCCACTCGCGCCCCTTACGCAGCCCTTACACCGCGTGCCGTTTCAGACATGATTGAGCGGGCGGCCATCCGAGCCGGTATCGAGCGCCCTATCCACTCGCATCACTTGCGTCATTGGCGGGCCACCAATCTGATTCAACAGCAGGTGGATATTCCCACCGCAGCCGCCGCACTTGGGGATAGTATTCCGGTCTTTGAGGCACACTATCTTCATACCACTCGTGAGCGTGTCCAAAACGCGGTGCGTCGGACGGCGTATCAAACGAAACTACAGTCGCAGCCTACGAATATCGTGCGACTTGATGACGCTGTTTAGCATACTTTTTCGTGACACCTGCCTAAACCCCATCCGTGAGGTCGGGGGTTCGAGCCCCTCGTCGCCCACACCAAGTCAACCTCTATTGGTTGGCTTTTTTGTTTTATGCTAAAAATACTTTTTTTGCGGAGGGATAACATGGAATTATTGATTATCAACGGTGAGCAGGTGCGTCAGCTTTTGCCAATGGCGGCTTGCATGGACGTGATGGCCTCGGCATTACAGGCGTTAGGGCGGGGCGAGATGCAAAATCCCCTGCGATCCTTCACATGGTTACCCGATAAACGCGGGTTGTTAGCCGCCATGCCAGCCATCGCCCCCGATGTGATGGGCATTAAGGTGATAAGCGTCATGCCGGGGAATATGAACACCGATTATGAATCCCACATGGGCGCGGTGATGATTTTTGATACCACCTATGGGCGTCCCCTCGCTTTGATGGACGCCAGCGAAATCACCACCATTCGCACCGCCGCTGTCAGTGGTGTGGCAACCCGTCTATTGGCCCGTCAAGATGCCAGCAATTTGGCGATTCTAGGAACAGGCGCACAGGCCATGAGTCACCTCGAAGCAATGTTGGTGGCCCGCCAGATTCAACGGGTGCGAGTGTGGAGTCGCAGTGCAGAAAATCGAGAGAAATTCGCGGTACAGGCCCAAGCCCGCTTTGGCATCTCCATCGAATTGACTGAAACGGCCCAAGCAGCGGTGATCGGCGCGGACATTATCTGTACGACTACGTCCTCCACCCAACCCGTGCTAAGAGGTGAATGGCTGGCAGATGGGGCACACCTCAATGTGGTTGGGGCTTCGACACGCCAAAACCGCGAGGTGGATACCGCCACGATGGTCAGATCGAGTTTATTTGCAGATCGGCGTGAATCGGTCTTAAACGAGGCCGGCGATTTTCTGATTCCTAAACAAGAAGGCGCAATTGACGACAGCCACATTCGGGGCGAGATTGGTGAAATCTTGTTAGGGCAGATTCCGGGCCGCCAAAATCCGACTGAAATCACCCTGTTTAAATCACTTGGGCTGGCCGTCGAAGACCTTGCCTCGGCCCATTACATCTATCACCAAGCTGTCCAGCAGGGCATCGGAACGGCGGTTGAATTTGGTTCGATGCGCCACTAAAAATTCGTGAAAATTGGCGCAAAAACACTTAGGGTACTTGTGGTCTGCCACAGTATCGGGTTATGCTTAGATACGGTGATCGCGTGGAGTCAATAAAGGCCAAAGCATCTTAAGCAGCATGACAGACAAAAACACTTCTGCGTCCAATTTGGCCTCGCTTGCCAAAAATGACCCCAACCGCCCCTTGTGGATAATAGCAACCGTCGGTTTTGGCGTGTTATTAGTGCTTGGACTAGGCAACGGATTGACAGTCGTTATTGCGCTCATCGGTGCGGTAATCAGCCTCGGTGGTTTAGTGTGGGGCGCAACACGGTCAAGACTATCCGCGCAGGCTGCCCAACAGATGGAAATCGAAACGCAGCGACTCCGCAATGCCCAACAGCGTGCCAGAGCGATCTATGAGCTTTCCTCGACCCTCAGTTCCACCCTCGATTATCACCGCGTCCTAGAAGCAGCCCTCGAAATTGGGGCACTAGGGCTACGTGAACTCGGTGCGTCCGAAACGGCCCGTTTGATTAGCGCCATTCTCCTGTTCCGCAAAGACGACAACATGATGCACGTCGCAGCGGCACGGCGTTTAACCCGGGTGGATGAAAAAGTACGACTGCAAGGGCGCGATGGTATTTTGGGCGAAGCGCTCAAAAATGCCGAACCTGTCATCGGCAAAAACGCGACTCAAGACCCTGAACTGCGCTTTTTTGTAGCGTTTCAAGGCACAAATTCGGTGATGGCTGTCCCATTACGGGCCGGATTTGAAAACTTTGGGGTGATGGTCTTTGGCAGCGAACAGGCCAACGCCTTTTCACCCGGTTCAGTTGCCCTGCTCACCGCCATTGCCACCCAAGCGACCATTGCCCTGCAAAACGCGGTGTTGTATCAAAACCTGCTGGACGAAAAAGAGCGCATCGTCTCGATTGAAGAAGACGCTCGCAAAAAATTAGCCCGCGATTTGCATGACGGCCCAACCCAAACGGTCGCAATGATTGCCACCCGCGTTGACCTCATCCAAAAAATGCTGAAGAACAAACAGTTCCCGGCGGTCTTTGATGAACTGCAAAAAGTCGAGGAGATGGCGACCAAGACCACCAAAGAAATCCGCCATATGCTGTTTACCCTGCGCCCTCTCGTACTAGAAACGCAGGGATTGGTGGCGGCCCTCAAAGAATTAGCGAAGAAATTAGAGGATCAGCACCCCACCCAATTCACCGTTGAGGCCGACGAGCAACTTGAAGTATGGCTAGAAACTAACGTGCAGGGGGTATTGTTTTATGTGGTCGAAGAAGCCGCCAACAACGCCCTGAAACACGCCAAAGCCAAAAATATTTGGATTCGCCTGTATCAGCAAAGCAAAGAATACATCATTGCTGAAATTGAAGACGATGGCGCCGGGTTTGATGTGGAGGCGGTCGTCAACGCCAATTATTACCAGCGCGGTAGCCTCGGCATGGTCAATATGCGAGAACGGGCCGAACTGATTGATGCCGCCCTGCATATCGAAAGTACGAAGGGCAAAGGCACTAAAATCAGTGTCCTTATTCCAATAGATGAAGAAACCCGCCCCATGTCTGCCCTACAGCAAGACACCGCCCGCGCCACCATTCGCCGCCTTGCCCCCTTGCCAAGCGAAACCCGCTTTGCCGCACGCTTGGGCGCACAGCAAGAAGAAACCCAGCAACCCAAAAAGTCGGTCTCGTCATGGACTGATTTGATGGAATAAGCGTTAAAACTTTTTCACCTTACCGTAACTCGAGATTTTCCTCTGTGTTTTTACCTAATTGGGATATATAAATAGTCCATTCCTACGTAAGAAATTGTCCGTAAGGAGATTTAGTTAACTATGCGCGTATTGATTCTTGGCGGTGACGGCTATCTCGGTTGGCCTACCGCAATGTATTTTTCCAACAAAGGCCACGAGGTCGCGGTTGTAGATAACTTCCTACGTCGCCAGATGCATATGGAGCGCGGTACCGATAGTTTGACGCCTATTGCTTCGCTGCATCAACGTATTCAGGCGTGGAAAGAAGTCACTGGTAAAACGATTACCCCCTATATTGGCGATCTGAGCCAATGGGAATTCACCGATCATGTCTTTGCCGAATTCCGCCCGGATGCCATTGTTCATTATGGCGAAATTCCCAGCGCCCCTTATTCCATGATTAGTGTCAAACATGCCGTGCAGACCCATCAAAATAACGTGACTGGGACACTGCATGTCTTATTTGCGATGCGTGACCATGTGCCAAATGCCCACCTGATTAAACTCGGCACGATGGGTGAATATGGCACACCCAATATTGACATCGAAGAGGGGTGGATTGAAATTGAACATAAGGGGCGTAAAGATTTGCTGCCCTTCCCCAAACAACCCGGCTCGTTCTATCACCTGACCAAAGTGCATGATAGTCATAACATCATGTTTGCCTGCCGCGTGTGGGGTCTCAAAGCCACCGACCTCAATCAAGGCGTGGTCTACGGCATCGAAACCGATGAAGTCAACATGGATGACCGCTTGCTGACCCGTTTCGATTATGATGAATCCTTTGGCACGGCGTTGAATCGTTTCTGCGTACAGGCCGTCGCGGGCATCCCCTTGACCCTCTTTGGCAAGGGCGATCAGACACGCGGCTACCTCAACATCCGCGACACCATCCAATGCGTCGAGTTGGCGATGTTGAACCCGCCCAAAGATAACCGGATGCGTGTGTTTAACCAGTTCACCGAATCCTTCTCGGTGCGTGACTTGGCCTATATCGTGCGTGACGCAGCGGCAAAAATCGGCATTGAAGTTGAAATCGCCCATTATGAAAACCCGCGTGTCGAGATGGAAGAGCATTATTACAACCCCACCCACACCAACTTGCTTGATCTCGGCCTAAAACCGCGCTATCTGCAAGAATCGCTGGTGGAAAGTGTCATTCAGCGCGTGGTGCAGTTCAAGGATCGCATCATCCCCGACGCGATTGTGCCCCGTATCCGTTGGAAGACGGGCGATCAGGAAAACAAGGTCAAAATCGTCGAGGTCGAGCCACCTGCCTCTGTGCCTTCTCCCTCTGGCGACTAATCCAAGAAACAATCAAGCCCTTCTCAATCACGAGAGGGGCTTTTGATTTCAGCGAATTCTAGAGGAAAACTCAAGGGGTCGGTGTAGGCGTAATCTCAATCGCTGGCTCATCCTCTTGAATTGGATCGTATTGCACCGACCCGGCTATCTGCAAAACAGTCTCCTCAAAGGTTGCAAATCCCTCTTCACTACTCCGCGCCGCCAATAGTGCATACTGCCCTTCGCCAAAATCGTAGAGCAAAATGAACCCACCTGTGAAATCTGCCCGCAGCACATCATGGTCGCCAACGGTAAACGGGGTAGGTGTTCCTACCGATAATCGCTCGGCATTCGCATAGGCCGTCAAGATGTCTTCAGGCTTTGCATCTGTCGCATCAAAACCAATGTCCTCAAAAAAGTATGGGAGGTCTTGCGGTTGGATAATTTCGACCTCCAATTGGTCATCTTCGTAATCCCGGCGACGGCGGCGGGTGTCTTGGGCGTCCTGCGAATTGAACAACAGGATTTGATTAGAGTAGGCTTCGCTCACAATCCAATCAGCCGGGTAAGCTAGACGGAAGGCGCATTTTGGCTCAAAATAGACTGACCACTCGTCTAAGGAAAAGCCTGTATCAAGAGCTTGGTACGAGAGCGATGAGAGCAATATTTCAAGATTTGCATCCAACTCGGAAAATAGATTCAAAAACGCTTGGGCGGTCAACATAAGAAACTGGTTGTTTGGGAAGGTGATGGCTATTCTAATGGTTGAAATTTCTACCCCTTCATAAGTGATGATAGAATCTAGACGAGCAGCCGACCAACCCTGTACCTCAATTGCCTGTACAGGATAAAACTCTTCTTGAAAGGGGCTTCTTAGGTTTGAAAGGGTATCAACAGGATTCACCTCGTCCAAAGAGGGTGGGAATATGAACAATTCTATTACTTGGCCTACCGGGGACAACCGATCAGCGGCTAATGCCTCCAATGCTGTTTCGCTGTTTGCCAATCTAATTAGCGTGCTATTGCCCAGAATTTCTTCTACATACCAGTCTTCGGGATAGGAAAAGCTCAATTTTCCGTCACAGGAGGTAAACGTATCTTCTTGGCTTTGGCTTCTTGCAAGAAGAGGCCCGTCAAGCCATATTTGACAAAACATTACTAACAGAATCGCTAATTTACAGGCTCGTTTTATCAAGGGACATTCCTCTTTTTCTTGTAGAAAGTTCCAGCCTCAAAATCTAGAGGCTGGCATAAAATTTACCAACAAGGCCACCAGCTACCACAGCCACTAGGCACAATACAGACATTATCAGTTGCGTGAGTGCAATTGTAGAAGGTCCAAATCTTTTGAGCTGGTTTATGACTGGAGTCACACCCACCCGTACCAACATCCCCTGTACAATGGTAGTAGAAACCGCATTGGCAGCTAGGGGGTGGCGGGGGTGGGGCAGAATTCTGAACAGGTCCCTTTACCATCGCCCGCTTCGGCGGATGGCTGCAATGCAAAAAACAATGTCCCCATTGAAACAACCAGAGCCAAAATCATCAATCCAGCATAGAGTTTGTGTCGCATTATGTTCTCCTAAATGATTTTCAAGGAATCGCCAAACTTCACGTAAAACCTTGCTTATCTCATCTGGCCTCCTTTTCAAGTGCATCTTCAATGGCCTGCCGCAACAACTCAGGCGATGCACCCACTACGCGATACCCATTCACAAAAAATGTGGGAGTAGAATTAACTTCATAAGCCAGCGCATCCGAAACATCATGGCGTATTTCATCAGCGTGTTTGTCACTATCGAGGCAGGTATTGAATTGCTCAGTATCTAGCTCTAATTCGACAGCATAGGCTTTCAGATTTTCGACGCTCAACGCCGATTGATTGGCAAACAGAAGTGTGTGCATCTGCCAATATCTGCCTTGTTCACCTGCACAATTTGCGGCTTTGGCTGCTTTAAAAGCATCAGGGTGAATGTTCTCAAGCGGAAAATCCCGACAGACAAATTGGATTTGCCCATCATATTCATTGAGAATTACTTCAATTTCTGGGGCTATATCCGCACAATATGGGCATTGATAATCTGAAAATTCGACTATCGTGATAGGTGCGCCAACCGTGCCTAAATAGGGGTCATCATCAATCGAGACATTTTCGACATAGGCAGGGGGTTCAGATTGATTGGAAACAGCACTGACTTGACTGGTAATCGTGAGGTTGGCAATATTTTGATCTAAATCATTGAGGCGTTTGATAACCAGCGCGGAGAGGATGACTTGAATGAATAATAAAAGCAATAACCAAATCGAAATCGTATTTTGACCAATGGACGCAAAGTGAGCTTTTGGCTCCATACCCAATTTATTCCCTCAAATATATAGTTCCTGACTCCTTTCCACACTATATCGCATTTATTAACAGTAAGTCAATAAAAACATTTTTGATAAATGGGGGGGGGCGCGGAATCATTAATTTCTGACCAACACCCCTACAAAAATCTGTATTACCACCCACTCGCCGCGAAAATGGTGTTCAGAAAATCAATGCGCTCATCAATGCTCATCGGACGGGCACAGCAATAATCTTCGAGCAGGCCCGTAAACAATTCCACGCTAATCACCCGCCCATCATAGACAATCACTTTGTCCATAAACATCTGGCGCGTACCGATGGACTGCATCTGGTCAAAAAACAGATTACCCAAGCCGTGATGCAAAAAGGAGGGCTGTTGGCCCGAACGCGGCACAAAAGTGAATCCCTGCGGTTGATGCGCCTGCGTACCCAGCACAATATCCGCGCCCATTTCGGCATAATTGGTAAACTGCCCGATCTGTTCCAAGCCCGCCTGATAGCGATAAAATTCCCATTGCTGAACGGACATAATCACCACATCATTTTCGGCGGCTAATCGCGGTAGTTCTTCGGCCAGATACGCCTCATCACATTGAGCCGATCCGGGGTCTTCGGTGGTGGCCCATGCCTTAAACGGCCCCGGCACATTACACCCGATAAACGCAATGCTGTTGCCATTGTTTTCAGTTACCCATGCTTTGCGTGCATCATCAAAATTGCGACCCCCACCGAAATGGGCAATACCCGCCGCGTCGTACAAATCGAGGCTGTGACGCAACGCCCCCACCCCATAATCGTTGACATGATTGCCCGTCAATTCGACCACATCCAAGCCGATGTAGGTCAGCAGTTCCATATATTTATCGGCGGCACAAAAAACCGTGCTGTCAATAAACGGGTCGGGTGTTGGGCAGTTTTCGGAGAAAGCCACTTCATTACTGGTATGCAAAATATGGGCATCCTGCACGAAGGGTAAAATCAATTCCCCCGGTTTAGTGATGCCGAGTGTCTCCATTTTGTAGGCGGTGGCACGTGACATCGCTGTGACCCCGGTCAACACAATGCGGGTCATCTTGGTTGCATCACGGTTAGTGGGTTGCCATGTCTGCGCCGCCATCAGGTCATCAATCGCCTGCCCCACCGCTGCTTCATGTCCGGTCAGGGCCACCCGCACTTTAAGCGGATAAGTCGCCATTTGGAAATCATCCGCGAAAATATTGACCCCATCCAGTTTCAACACCTTCAAATCGGGTGAAAGCAGATGGAAGGGCACAAGCGACCACGTATTAGGCCGCTGTTCCCATAATTTGGCTGAAATTTCGGGAGTGTCGCCAATCACCAATTCAATCTTTGCCGCCGGATTAGGTTCACCCCACGCTAACCGCAGAGCATCATAGACCGCGCCTGTCACCACCAAACGGGGTGCAGTCACTCGATCAGGTGAAAGATAGGCCAACCGCGCCGCATCCCCCGTAGTCCAAAAATATTCAATATCGGCATACGCCATCGTTTCGGCGGTGCTGGCAAACGACACCACTGGCACATACATCCAATCGCTAGAAATTGCGCCACCGTCAGCATTAATCGCCACTTCCAAGCGGGCATTATCTGGCGTATTGGCCCACAGATATTTGCCCGAACTAAACAGCGGGGAGAGCATAATCGGAAATTCGATGGGGACAGCTGGATCAATCCAAATTTCAATTGGGCCGCTGGTCGGATCAGATTGCGCGTTCGTTTTGGGAGATGGGTTGACGTTCCAAATCGTTGCTGCGATAACCCCAACTATAATCGCAATTTTCGCTATCCGTTTCATTATTATGCCTATTGTTCCTCTACCAGTTGCATATCATACGCGAACGACACCGGGCCAAGATCGGGCTGCTCGGCGGCTAATTTTTGGCTGAGACGCACATAATCGTCATGGTCAAGATCAAAGGGTTCTTCAATGTGCGACAAAATGGTGCGTTTGGGCTTCAACCGCCGGATAAATTCCAATGAATCTTCAAAGGTGGATTCTACCTCCAGCACCGGGTGATCTTCAGGAATGATACGTTCCCCGGTGAATGGGTTAAATTCAAATAGGCTGGCAGGCAAGATCAGTAAATCAATGGGCGGCAAATTCGGCGGGGGTATCCACTCAAAAAGCTCATCCACCACTAGCAAAACATGGGTCGCGCCTTCTGTCAGCAAAAACGCATAGACATAACCTACCGCCATTTTTATCGGCGTGACGGTCAGGCCACCGACCGTGAATATTTCGCCCTCGGCTAATTTGATTTGTCGAATCACCTGCTGTTCATATTCCAGATAGTCGGCCCGTTCTTTAAGGGCTAACCACACCTCAAAATCTTGGGCCACCTGCGCGGGCAGATACACCGTTGTAATCGGGCTTTGGCGAGGCCAGCCCCACAACACCCGCTGCGCCTCAAAAATACGCAACCCCGCTGTATGGTCAGGATGCCAATGGCTGTAGGTGGCGACTTCGACCCGCATAATATTAGAGCGATTGAGCATCACCCCGATTTCTTCCGGCGTATCAATGAGCAAATTTGGCCCATGAACAAAATAGGATGGCCCGGAACGGCTGTAGGGAAGTCCTTTGGTACGTGCTTTCTGGCATACTCTACACTCACAAAAAGGGCGCGGTGTGGTGGTCGCGCCGCCCGAGCCTAAAATTTCAATCTTCATATATGCATTATCCGTTTTGAGCGATAGCAATAATTATAACCAGTTGAACACAGATGAATAGGGGCGCACCTTACGAGAGCCATGTTATAATGCTGGAATCATCCGAAAAATAGATTATTGGTACGAATTCTTATGGAACCCCATACTGAAGTTCAGCCCGACGTTAGCCATCCATCGTTATACATCAATCGAGAACTAAGCTGGCTTGAATTTAACCGCCGCGTTCTTGAGGAAGCATTAGACCCAACATTGCCACTGTTAGAACGTGTCAAGTTCTTGGCGATCTTTTCCAATAACCTCGATGAGTTCTATATGATTCGAGTAGCCGGACTGCGTCAACAAGTCTTAGCAGGGATTAGCGAAACACCGGCTGACGGCATGACACCATTGGAGCAAATGCTCGCTATTCGTAACATTGTGGTCGAAACTCAGGCGATTGAACGTCAGTGTTGGAAAAACGAAATTGTGCCGGCCTTGACTCAACATAACATTCAAGTGATTACCCCGGCTGAACTTAATTCTGACCAACGCAAGGCCGTGCGCGATTATTTCCGCCAAGAGATTTTTCCGGTCTTAACCCCACTAGCGGTTGACCCCGGACGCCCTTTTCCGCATATTTCCAATCTAAGCCTGAACCTAGCGGTGGTCTTGCGTGATGAGCAGGGAAATTCACGTTTTGCCCGCCTCAAAATTCCGGTAAGCAGCAACCTGCGACGTTTTATCTCAGTCGCCGAAGTGATGTCCCATTACGACAGTAAGCCCTATCCCAATCAATTTACCTATCTGTTCTTAGAAGACATTGTCCAAGCCAATCTCGATCTTCTGTTCCCCGGCATGGCAATCGAACAGGTACACCCATTCCGTGTGATTCGTGATGCGGATATGGAAATTGCCGAAGACGAAGCCCCCGATTTGCTCGAAACCATTGAGCGCGGAATTCGGCAGCGGCGTTTTGGGGAAGTGATCTTGCTGATGATCATACCGGACATGCCCCAGAGTATGCGACGGGTTTTGATGGAGCATCTCGACCTAGGCCCGGCTGATGTCTACGAAATTGAAGGGCCGTTGGGCATGGCCGATTTTTTCCAATTGACCGATATTGACCTGCCCGACCTCAAATATCCGAACTTTGTACCGGCCTATCATCCTGCTTTTGAATCCGAACATGGGGTTTTTGAAGAAATCCGCCGCAAGGATATTTTGCTGCACCACCCCTATGATTCATTTACGCCATTTGTAGATTTAATTAAGCAGGCCGCGCATGACCCCGATGTGATGGCGATTAAAGTCACACTCTATCGTGTCGGCAGCAATTCACCCATCGTGCAGGCCCTTTTGGAAGCACGCGAGGCGGGGAAACAGGTCGCGGCCTTGGTTGAACTAAAAGCCCGCTTTGATGAAGAAAATAATATCGTCTGGGCACGCCGCTTGGAAGCCGAAGGGGTGCATGTGGTATATGGCTTGGTGGGGCTGAAAACCCACGCCAAAGTCGCCTTGATTATCCGCCGTGAACAAAACCGCCTGCGCCGCTATGTGCATATGAGTACCGGCAACTATAACGCGGGCACAGCACGGATTTACACCGATTTAGGTTGGCTGACCAGCCGCGAAGATATTGCCGACGACGTAACCGAATTATTTAATCGCCTAACCGGATATGCCCCCAAAGCAACTTATCACAAATTATTGGTTGCGCCGGAGCATCTGCGTCCGCGTATGATTGCCATGATTGAACGCGAAATTGTCCACGCCGAAGCAGGACGGCCTGCCCATATCGTGTTTAAGGTCAACAGCCTGACCGACCCCAGTATCATTCGCAAGTTGTATGAGGCATCCCGCGCCGGGGTCAAAATTGACATTATCGCACGCGGCATCTGTTGTTTGCGCCCAAATTTGCCCGGTATCAGTGAAAATATTCATGTTCGCAGCATTGTGGGGCGTTTTCTGGAACACAGCCGAATTTATTGGTTTACCAATGGCGGTCAAACCGAAGTCTATCTCGGTAGTGCCGACATGATGAATCGTAACCTCAGCCGCCGCGTCGAAACCGTCTTTCCGGTCGAAGATTTAGACCTTAAGGCGATTATTTGGGATGAAATCTTGCAGATTCAACTAGCCGACAATATGCGGGCACGGGTGCTGCAATCGGATGGCACATGGATACGCCTGCATCCCGCCGATGGTGAATCGCCACTCGACAGCCAGCAGTGGGCAATGGAACGGGTCCGCCTACGCGCTTTGTGGGGTGAAGATTAGCGAAAAATGGTTAAAAAGGACGGTTCAGTGCCGCCCTCTTGATTTACAAAACGCCTGTGACCAGCGCTAACAAGATGCCGCCTGCCATCACACTCCCCAATTGACCAGCCGTGTTCGCGCCCATCGCGTGCATTAGAATATAGTTATCGGGATCTTCTTCCTGTGCGATTTGCGCCGCCAGCCGTCCTGCCATTGGGAACGCACTAATTCCCGCTGCCCCGATGATGGGGTTAATGTTGCCCCCGGTCACCCGCGAGAGGAGTTTTCCAAATAGCAACCCCGCCACCGTATCCAGCACAAAAGCGATAAGCCCCAACGCCAAAATCAACAGGGTATCCACTTCAAGAAATTTCGAGGCCACCATCGTCGAGCCGATCGTGATGCCCAAAAACAGCGTGGTAACGTTAATCAGTTCGTTTTGGACGGCTTTGCTAAGACGATCAACTACATGGCTTTCGCGCAGCAGATTACCCAACATCAACATACTGATCAGGGGTGTTGCATCCGGCACAAGCAGGCCAACCACCACCGTCACGCCAATCGGAAACACCACCAAGGTGCGCGGGGAAACCGGACGCGGTGTATAGGGCATTTGAATCCGACGCTCCGCCGGGGTGGTCAATAAACGAATCAGCGGCGGTTGGATAATCGGAATCAGGCTCATGTACGAATAGGCCGCCACCGCAATCGGCGCGAGCAAATTCGGTGCAAGTTTGGTCGCTACAAAAATCGAGGTCGGGCCGTCAATCGCGCCAATCACCCCAATCGAAGCCGCTTCGTTAATCGGAAATCCGAGCAGAGTCGCCAGAATCAGCGTACCAAAAATCCCAAATTGACCCGCCGCCCCCAGCAGCGCCATACGCGGCATTGCCAGCAGAGGACTAAAGTCAATCATCGCCCCTACCCCGATAAAAATCAGGAGGGGGAATAACTCGGTTTTGATGCCAGCATCATATAACACACCAAACAACCCATCGGCCTCATTCATACCCGTGAGGGGTATATTGGCTAAGACGCAGCCAAAACCAATCGGCAGCAGCAGCACAGGTTCATATTCTTTGAGGACGGCCAGCGCGATTAAGATGCCACCAACCGCCATCATCACCATATTGCCCGCCGTGAAATGGGTAATCCCTTTGCTCAGTTCGTCCCATAACTCGGCATAATTCACTGGGCCACCTCCGTCTCATACGTCATCAGGACATCATTGTGTTTGACCTGTTGGCCTATATTGACCTTGATGTCCTCAATCCGTCCGGCGCGTTTGGCCCGAATAACATTTTTCATCTTCATGGCTTCCAAGATACACACCTCTTGGCCCACATTGATGATGTCGCCAGACCTCACCAAGAGCGATTCGATCACACCCGGAATCGGCGCGGCAATCACATTCGGATTCCGTTGACTTGAATTACCTCGATTAGCCGGGGTAGCATGGGGCTGAGTATTGGCAGGCTTCGGTGTAGGTTGGGCGATTTCTACCTCAACCACTTCTGGCAGCACCTCAAAACGCTCCCCATCCACCATGACAATCGCGGGGGAGGCGTGTAAATCTAGAATTTCAACTTCATAGGTTTGGTTATTGACCGTAATTCGATACTTCATCGCGTACCTCGGCGTCTTAATTGATTGGTTCGCATGACCGCCTGCCATGCGCTGACAATTGCGGTTGGCGGCATCGGGAAAAGTCGCGGTTTCTGTTGTTCTTCCTCTTCGGCCAGCGCCAACGCTACCGCCATCGCGGCCACCAGGCGTTTACGTTCATAAGACTCATCTGTTTCAGTGGGAACATCAGCGGCCCCTTTGGTTTCTTCGTCTTTGGGCGTGGTCATCTTCAGCATGAGGGACATCAATCCCCACAACAGCAAAATCCCACCAAAGACCAGACCCATGCCAATCACTGTAATTTGCAGGGCTGTCGAAAGATTTTCAGCCATTTTTAAGTCCATCCCTCTCTTATACGGGCATATTGCCGTGTTTGCGGGGCGGATTGGGAGCGTATTTATCACGCAGGGCTGCAAGGGCCGCGATGATCTTGGGGCGTGTTTCGGATGGTTCAATCACATCATCCACATAACCAGCCCCCGCCGCTTGATAGGGGTTGTTCCATTTGCGACGATACTCATCCAACAGGCGTTGACGTTCGGCGGCAGGATCGGCGGCTTTTTGAATCTGGTCTTTATAGATAATCCCCACTGCACCCTCCGGCCCCATCACCGCTACCTCGGCACTCGGCCACGCATAGGTGATGTCCGTCCCCAGATATTTGCTGCTCATTACCACGTATGCGCCACCATAGGCTTTGCGAGTGATGATGCAAATCTTGGGCACAGTCGCTTCAGAGTAGCCATAGAGCAGTTTTGCGCCGTGTCGGATAATGCCGCGATGTTCTTGATCTACCCCCGGCAAAAATCCGGGTGAATCCACAAAAGTCACAATGGGTATATTGAAGCAATCACACATCCGTACAAAACGGGTCATTTTGTCGGAGGCGTCAATATCAATCACCCCGGCCATGCTGGTCGGTTCTTGCGCTACTATCCCGACGCTGTGTCCACCAATACGGGCGAATCCGGTAATGGCATTTTGTCCCCAATGCGGTTGCAGTTCGAGGAATGACCGTTCGTCTACAATCAAATCAATGACCTCGTGCATGTGATAGGGCGTTGTGGAATCCAGCGGGACGATTTCGTTGAGGCGGGGTTCCATCCGCAGCGGGTCGTCTTGGGGCGGATAATAGGGCGGGTTTTCGACATTATTGGACGGCATATAACTTAACACGCGGCGGCACATAGCAAGGGCTTCATTTTCCGATGGTGATGCCAGATGCGCCACACCACTCACCGCCGTATGGATGTATGAACCACCCAGCTGTTCTGAATCAATGATTTCGCCTGTCACTGTTTTGATGACTTCCGGCCCGGTCAGGAACATGAACGAGGTATTTTCGACCATAATCAGAATATCAGTCAGTGCCGGGGAATAGGCCGCACCACCCGCGCATGGGCCAAGCATCAAGCTAATTTGGGGAATGACGCCTGAGTATTGGGCATTACGGCGGAAGATTTCGGCATATCCGGCAAGGCTACTGACACCATCTTGGATACGAGCGCCGCCGGAATCAATGAGGCCAATGACAGGCACGCCATTTCGTAGCGCCAAATCCATCACGCGGCAAATCTTATGGCTCTGCATTTCGCTGAGCGTGCCGCCAAAAATCGTAAAATCTTGTGCATACACATAGACAGTGCGCCCCTCGATTTGCCCGTAGCCCGTGACCACACCTTCGCCGAGATATTTTTCTGCTGAGGGCTGGGAGTTCTGATGGGTAATGAAGGGTTCAAGTTCGTTAAATGTGCCGGGGTCAAGCAGCAGGTTCAGCCGTTCACGGGCTGTCATTTTGCCTTTTTGGTGCTGCTTCTCGATACGCTGGACACCGCCACCTTGTCTAGATTTTTCGCGTAATGCACGAAGTTCAAGAATACGCGGATCGTTACGAGGCATTAGAGTTCCTTTGAGTGCTGATCTACAATTGTTTTCCATCCCCCCCACATCTAATGTTTACCCAAGCTGGAATTTGCCTAACAGTACAAAAAGTCACTATACCTTTAATCAAGTGGACTATGATGTGAGGAGCGGGAGGTCAATGACCACCTGTGTCCCCTTACCAACCGAGGATTTGATTTCGAGGTTGCCGCCATGTGCTTCGATGATATTGATTGCCAGCGGCAGACCCAACCCGACCCCCTGTTGTTCTTGGGATTCCCGGTTCACCTGCTGAAATTTTTGCCTAGCCCGACTCACCTGCTCCTCTGTCATGCCGCTACCGTGATCAACAATACTAATCCACCCGCGACCATTGGATTGCCATTGACTCACTTCAACCCTGCCATCCGACGGCGAAAACACCATCGCGTTAGAAATGACCTCGGCGATGGCATGTTCTAGGGCACGCTTGTCGCACATCACTTGGATTTGGCTGTCACGATTATCTACATTCACCGGAATATTGGGCTGGCGATACGCAAACAATCGGGCACGGTTGATTGCGGGGGTCATCAGGTCGGATAAGTAAATTGGAAAGCCGGACTGCAAAATATCCTGTTTGTTTAATGTCCCTGCCTCCAATTGGGTAAGAAAAACCATCTGGTCGGTCAGGCGATTGAGACGGTTGCTGCCTGCGCTCATCGTGTCTAACAATTCTTGAAGCTGTACCTCCGAAAGCTGACCCATTTGCCGCGAAATAATCTGCAACACCAGATTGATGGATACCAGCGGCGTGCGGAGTTCATGCGCGACCATCTGGGTAAGTTCTTTTTTCACCCGTTCAATCGCGGTACGCTGCTCATCTAATGAGGCTTGCAGCATCTGGCGGCGCTTAAGTTTGCCCGAAATCACGCGCAGCAGATGATCAGTCTTAAACGGCTTGATAATGTAATCATCCGCCCCTAAGCCATAGCCCAAATCTTTATCGGCATCGCTGTCACGCGCCGTTAAAAATACAAAAGGAATATCAACCCATGCCGAGTTATTGCGTACCGCGCTGTAAAACTCAAAACCATCCATCTTAGGCATACTGACATCGCTGATAATGAGGTCTGGCAGCGGTTCATTTCTCAGCCGTTCTAATGCCTCCACCCCGTCAAACGCGCAACTGACTTCATAACCTTGCATGGTGAGTTCAATTTGAAGCTGATACACCAAGTTCTGGTTATCTTCAGCAATGAGGATGCGTGCCATAAAATTGTCGTGTACCTTATCTACTCAATGGAAGCTGGATGACCAGTATCGTCCCTTTGTTCAATTCACTATACAACTTGCAATCGCCGCCATGCAGGCGGACTCCCTCACGGATAAGCGTCAATCCCAAGCCCATCCCCTGCTGTTCATGCATACGCCGATCCGATTGTACAAATGGTTCCCAGACTTTTTCAATATCGTCAGGAGCAATCCCACTGCCATAATCGGTCAATTCAATCGTCACCAGATCACCATCAACGTGTAGGGTAAGGTCAACCGGCGTATTGGGTTTAGAGAAACGTAGCGCATTGTGAAAGGCCTCCATAAAGACCATGACCAATACGTCACGCAATCCCTTAATCCACAGCGCGGCATCATCTTGATTTTGATATAACACCACTCGATCAGTCGCCATTTCAAAATTCAAGACATCGCGTGCCACCTGCAAAATTTCCCGTAGGTCATGGGGTTGAGCCATCGTTACAAGGGTTTGCTGAAGATGTCCGCTGTTAAATTGTACCAGCCACAGCACTTCATTGACCAAGCGGTTGAGGCGTCGTGCCCCCGATTGAATAAGACCAAGGGCCTGCTTGGAAATATTATTATCATCCAGCGAAAAATCATCCGCCAAAAGTTCGGCCCCACCATAAATCGCGGTGAGCGGCGTCCGTAATTCGTGCGAAATCATCGCCATCAATTGCTGACGCACCACATCCAGCTTGCGCTCGTTGGTCGCCTTCAACTGTTCAAAACGCCGCTTTTTGTTTTCGATGGCAATCACCAATTCTTCTGGCTTAAAGGGCTTAATCAAATAATCATCCGCCCCAAGACGCTTGCCAAATTGCACATCCTTTTCCGAGGCAAGCGCCGTCAAAAATATAAACGGAATCGCCTGCCAGTCATCATTGGCTTGGACTCGCTCAAATAATTGATAGCCATCCAGATTGGGCATCGCGATATCACTGACAATGACATCGGGCAGTCCATTGGTTTTTAGACCATCCAACACCGCCAACGCAACGAGGCCGTCGGAGGCCGTCAATACTTCATAGCCGCGCATCTCTAATTCAAAAGCGATACCCTCTAACAAGGGCCGCGTATCTTCGACAATCATCACTCTGGTCATGCTTGTTAACCCTCCAAATCACCCATATCCAGCGTGCCTGCTGTGCCACTATCTGGCGTATCCGCAGGCAGCCAAAACGTAAACGTGCTTCCAATACCTGTTTCACTTCGTACCGAGATAGATCCCTTGTAAAATGTTAAGATTTCTTTCACTAGCGAGAGTCCCAACCCGCTTCCAGGGATATTGCTTTGGGCTGCATGACCACGATAAAAGCGGGTAAACAAATGCGTCAGATCATTCGCCGGGATACCACGTCCACTATCCGAAACCTGCCCCACCACATAATATCCGGTGGGCAACTCGTATGACTTAAGTTCATCCGAAATCAGCGGTGACGAAGTATCAACCATGTTGAGCGCCACCACAATTTTGCCCTCGGGTGTGTATTTAATAGCGTTATCAATCAGATTGCGCCATATCCGTGCAAAATCGAGGCGTGACCCCCGCACAAAGACTGGCGCAGTGGGTTTGGTAAATTCTAGGGTCAACTGCTTATTTTGTATTGCGGGGCGGAATTCCTCCATAATGGTTTCAACCGCCTCTAACATATCCACCTGAACCGCCTCGGTGCGATGCTTCTGCAAATCAAAGCGTGACAGCGAGAGTATCCCTTCAATCAGTTCAGCCAACGAACCCGACTGATCGAGAATACGACGGATGATTTCGAGCCGCTGGGTATCGGTCAAACGCGGGTAATGCTGATGCAGGCTGTTGGCCCCCAACAAAATCCCCGTGATGGGTGTCCGCAGTTCATGGCTAACGGTTGAAACAAAACGATCTTTTAGGCGCTCCACTTCTTTCAACTGGGTAATATCGCGCAGGCTGCACACCGTACCCCCCGAAACCTTGTGCGTTTCCGGCACAGGCGAGAGTGCTACGTCCGCATCAAAGGTCGTATTATCGCGGCGACGTGCGGTGATGGTCAGGCGTTGAGGTTCACCCGTCTGTACCGCTGTTCGCAGGGCCTCAATCAACTGCTTGTCAAATGGAGGCTCGGCCAAATTTTCAATTGGCGAACTAAAGGCTTCATCCGGCGCATAGTAGAACAATCGGTCAAACGCTTCGTTGGTATTGCGAATCGTACCATCGTGGTGCGTAAAGATAATCGCGTCACTGCTGCCATTCAAAATGGCGGTCATGTGTTCATTGACTCGCTGCAATTCGGCGGTGCGATTTTCAACCAACTGGGCCAATCGCTCATTATGCGATTCCACCTGTTGATGCAGCATCCCATTATCCAGTGCCTGCGAAACCGATAAAGCGACCGCCGCCGCCAGTTCAATTTCATCTTGAGTAAATTCACGCCGGACATGCGAATCAATGCCAATCGAGCCGACGACCTCACCGCCAATGGTTAAGGGCACAATCAAAATCGAGGCCGTTTTCCGCTGCTGCATAAGCGGTCTGATCTGCGCCATCAACGGGTTGTCCATAACATCCGTAATCGCAATCGGGTTTTTAAACTGGATGAGTTGTTCGTTGACCGGGTTGCCGCGCAGTGGAAATGTCATATCCATCGCGGAGATACAGTTGGGGCCAAGATATTCCGCCACAATGCGCCCTTCAATTTTGGCCTCATCAAAAAGGGCCGCCGCGACTTGGGGCACCCCAAACGTCTGGCCCAATTCTTGACAGGCTAACTCTAGCACTTTGGTGACATTAAGGGTCGAGCTTGCCAGCGAAATCACCCGGTTGAGCAAAATCATCCGGTCAGAAATATAGGCTAGCGCGCGTTCGGCTTCCCTTTGGCTGGTAATATCAATAGCCAGCGCCACACAACCAATCGTTTGGCCTTGTTCATCTAACAACGACTGCACGGTCACTTCAAGCTGGTGCTGGTCTACAGTAATCTCGTAATGTCCACCTTTACCCGTGAGCGCTTTCAGATGTTCAGCAACTGCGATCGGGGCAAGGTGCTGCGACTCGATAACCTCAACTAAATTACGCCCAATATATTCTTGGGGGGTGCGATTCAGCAGTTTGAGGCCAGCCCCACTCATTCGGGTGATAACCAGATTTTTATCCGTCGTCCACATAATCCCCGGTAGGCGGGCCATAATGAGGGATAATTGCGCGGTGGCAAAATCCATTGGGTTTCCTGAAGAGGAGGCGTCAGAAGTTGTATTGGGGTTTGGCAGATCCAAACCGGAAAATGTCATCATGTGCTTAACCAATGGACTCCTAGATTCTCAAGATTACCAGTTTTCTAGGAAAATGTACCCATTAATTCCAATACGAAGCTGCTAATTTTCGAATCCAGAGGCTAAGACAGCGCTTACTTTACATAATTAAGTTTAAATCAAGACATACAATAAAAGCAATCACTAATTTGTGTTATATTTATCAATTTCACTTGGGCTAATATTGACTCCCGATTGTTTTTATACCCCTAAAACGTTAAAATTCTGTGTTTGACGGCAGATTCTAATGCTAAGGATGCTGATTTCGTGGCCCAACCCATCAAAATTGCCCCTTCTGTGCTTTCAGCGGATTTCACCCGGCTTGGTGAACAAATTCAAATCGCCGCCGATAATGGTGCATTCCAATTCCACATTGATGTCATGGATGGCGTTTTCGTGCCAAACATCACCATGGGGCCGCTGGTGGTCAGGGCCATTCGTCAAGTCACCAACCTGCCCCTCGATGTACATCTGATGATTATTGAGCCAGACCGCCATCTGAAAGCCTTTGCCGATGCTGGAGTGTCGGCCCTGACCGTTCATATCGAAGCCTGTCCGCATTTGCACCGCACTCTACAAAATATCAAATCACTGGGTGTGAAGGCCGGCGTCGCCGTCAATCCGCATACGCCCGCATCGCTGTTAAGCGAAATTATTCACCTTGTGGATATTGTCTTGGTGATGACGGTCAACCCCGGGTTTGGTGGGCAAGCATTTTTGCCAGAGACTCTGCCAAAAATCCGGCAGATTCGGCAGATGGCCGAGGCAGTGGATATTGGGGTAGATGGCGGGATTGATGCCACGACTACGCCCCAAGTATTGGCGGCAGGGGCGAATGTATTGATTGCAGGGAATAGCATTTTTGCTGCCAATGGAGGCATCGCCAGTGGTATTAAGGCGATCCAGCAGGCCATCATAAATCATGAGAAGGGTTAGTAAGCGGGCCGGCGGGAACCAAAAAGCCAGCAGTGGCTGGCCTTCCGGAGTATTGAGGGTGAACGACCTGTTTTAGGCAGTCGCTTTTTTCGCCACAGGCCGATTGCGGTGTTTACCGATGTTCTTGACGCATTTGGTACAGAGTGTACGCGAAATAACGCGGCCTTCTTCCGTCACCTGAACTTTTTGCAGGTTAGGTTTAAAGGTGCGTTTTGTTTTCTTTTGCGAAAAAGAATTATTCTGACCAAACTGCGTGTGTTTGCCGCAGTATTCACATTTCGCCATGAGAGTATCCCGTCTGCTAAACTTGATGATCTATCGCCTGAAATCGGGGCAATACCATACCACAATGCCCGTCTAACTGCAAGGGTAGCCCAAGAAAGAAAACTGCATGACGACAAAAGAGAACGTTCATGGAATAATTGAAATTTCGCCAGCCGCGATTGCCAGTTTGGTAAGCCACACCGTCACGCAGACGTATGGTGTCGTGAGCATGGCAACCGCCAATCGGACTTCGGGTGTCACCGCTACGCTCACCCGTGATCCGCATCGAGGTGTGGCGATCCAAATCGAGGATAATGAAGTCGCAATTGATATTTACGTGATCTTGGAACACGGCATCCGCATTGCCAGCGTTTCATCCAGCATTATCAACAGCGTGCGTTATGTCATCGAGAAAAATACTGCCATGCCCGTAAAAAGTGTTAATGTCCATGTACAGGGCCTTCGCATTAGCCAACAACCTAAGGCCAGTAAATCATCGTAGGATTTGTCGGAAGTGTTATGACTGAACAAACAGAGCAAAATCATCTGACGTGTGATGGACAGCATCTCAAAAATCTGGCAACTGCCGGCCTGCATTGGTTAGAAAGCCATTACCGTCGTGTCAACGAACTCAATGTATTCCCTGTTCCAGATGGGGATACTGGCACCAATATGCTGTTGACCATGCGTAATGCATGTAATGAAGTCGCCCTCGAAAATTCCAACGAGGTAGGGAAGGTCGCCCAAAAAATCGCCTATGGTGCAATGATGGGGTCGCGGGGTAATTCCGGCACAATCATGTCGCAGTTGTGGAAAGGTTTTGCCCAATCCCTCGCTGATGCTAAAACCTTTGATGCGGCCCAAATGGTGGCGGCCATGCGTGTGGCAACTGATATGGCCTATCGCGGTGTCCAGCGTCCAGTCGAAGGCACAATCTTGACCGTCGCCCGCGAGATGACCGAAGAAGCCGAAGCACAGGTTGAAACGACGCCTGATTTACATGAACTACTCGAAAAAATAGTGACACGTGGTTGGGAATCGGTGGAGAATACGCCGAACCTCCTACCTCGGCTAAAAGATGCGGGTGTCGTAGATTCGGGGGGTGTGGGTTTGGTATATATCCTTGAGGGGATGCTGCGCCACCTGAAAGGCCAGAGTGTTCAAATTGAAGGCCAAGCCGTCCCCACCGATGCTGAGCTAGATCAAGAAGAACACAATCTAGCGGAGGTGCTTGACCCCGGCGAATTGGGCTATGGCTATGATGTGCAGTTTGTCATCAAAGGCCAAGATTTAAACCCCGATGTCGTCAAATCTGCGATGGAAAGCATGGGCGATTCGGTCGTTGTCGTGGGCAATGACACCGCCGTCAAAGTCCATGTGCATGTCCATAACCCCGGTCATCCCCTGCACTATGGCGCGAATCTAGGCATCCTGCTGGATGTCGTGGTCGAGAATATGCAAGTGCAGTATGAAGAATATCTCAAGAGGCGCACTGAGCAAGAAAAATCCTTTAGCGTGGATGATTTGGAACTAGCCACCATCGAACCCGGTCAAATTGGCGTCATAGCTGTCGTCGCGGGTGATGGATTGGCGGGTGTGTTCCAGCAACTTGGTGTCGTGGGTCTGGTCAATGGTGGACAAACCAATAACCCCAGCACCGAAGAAATTCTCAAGGCCATTGCCAAGATCGGCACCGACAAAATTATCATCCTGCCCAACAACAAAAATATCATCCTTGCCGCCGAACAAGCGACCAAACTCGTTTCCGACAAACAGTGTATCGTCGTTCCAACCCGTTCTTTTACCGAAGGTGTCAGCGCCATGCTGCCCTACCAGCCGGATAGTGATTTAGCCGAAATCGCAGCGGCAATGTCCAAAGCCAAAGATAACGTGGTTACTGGCGAAATCACCACCGCCACCCGTAGTGTCGAACTAGACGGCGTTAAGGTCAAAGAGGGCCAAATTATCGGCCTGCTAAATGGCATACTGCGCTTCTCCGGGGAATCCGTGAGGGATGCATTGCGTGGTTTACTCGCTGCGATTGATGATCTTGACGATATGGAGTTGGTTACGCTCTATTATGGAAGCTCGCTACACGAAAGTGAAGCACTGGATTTGACTGATGCCCTTGCCGATGACTACCCCAATCTGGAATTTGAAACTGTCTATGGGGGACAGCCGCATTATCAGGTAATATTCAGTGTGGAATAGCGGCACTCTCAGGAAAAAGCAACCTTGAACAAGGTACGTATCGTCACGGATAGTACAGCCCTTTTTATTGACCCCACCATCGTTAAACGTTATGAGGTTACGGTGGTTCCAGTGCGCCTGCAAATGGGTGATACCACCTATCGGCTTGGCTATGATATTGGGTCAGAAGATTTTCTCCGGCATATCCAGCGTGAGGATGTCATCCCGAAACTCATCCCGCCAACACCCGAAGATTTCTTAGAAGTCTACAAGCGGCTCAATCGGGATGTCAGCCAAATCATCTCGCTGCATCTCTCGGCCCGTCTGGGGCATGTCTGCCACAACGCCAAGATCGCCAGCCAAATGTTATTGGGACGCTGTGATATTGAAGTCGTGGATTCACAGACCATCTCCGCCGGATTGGGCATGTTGGTAGACAAAACAGGCCAAATTGCCAGCGAGGCCGATGACCTAGAGGATATAGTGCGGTTGGTTCGACGCACCATCCCGCGCATCTATGCGGTGTTTTACGTCGAAAAAATGAACATGATCCGCGAGCAGGGCTTTATCGGCGCGGCCCAAACCATTTTGGGGACGATGTTGGGTATCATGCCATTTCTCACCATTGAGGAAGGGCAGTTGATGATTATGGAAAAAGCACGCACCCACGCCCAAGCCATTGAAAAATTAGCCGAATTTGCGATGGAGTTTGCCAGCATTGACCAGATGGCGCTGCTGACCCACACCAATTCGCTAACCGAACCGATCCGACTGCTGCAAGACCGCCTCGCGCTGGAATTGCAGGGGCAAGATTTCCCCACCATGTTATACGATCCCTCGATTGGCAGCTTGTTGGGGGCAGACGCCACCGGGCTGGTCATTTTGGAAGGTGAAGAAGAGGATATTATCGCGTGAGCAAAATCAAAATCGTCGTAGACAGCGCGGCAGACATCCCGCCCGACTTAGCTCAAAAACATGATATTCGCGTTGTGCCAGATTATATCAATTTCGGTGACCAGAGTTTTGCCGATGATGGGGTATCGCTAACCCGTCAACAATTTTATGAACGGCTTGCCCAAGCCACCGAATTACCGACAACGGCGGCCCCTCCCCCCGGCATGGGTGCGAAGATTTTCGAAGAAGCCCTTACCAATGCCGATCACGTTATCGCGTTTTCAGTAGCCAGCAAACTCAGCGGTATCTATAACGGCATGGTTGTTGCCGCCAATGCCGTCTCCCCCGAAAAAATTACCGTAATTGACAGCGGCTATCTGACAATGGCTCAGGGTTGGCTTGCAATTGCTGCTGCCGAAGCTGCCGAAAAAGGGTCTAGCGTTGACGACATCAAATCCCTCATCAGCGAAATGCGCACACGAGTACGCTTATATGCCGTGCTAGATACTCTCGAATATTTGCGGCGCAGTGGTCGCGTCGGCTGGGCACAGGCAAGCGTTGGGGCGCTCCTCCAAATCAAGCCCATCATTGATGTGCGCGAAGGCGATGTTAACACCGCCGGACGGGTGCGCACCTTTGAAAAAGCTATCCGCGAAGTGGCCGATATTGCCCACCGTGAAGCCCCATTGGAACGGCTGACCGTCCTGCATTCATATAATCCGGAGCGCGGCCAAAGACTCATGGAGATGGTACAAGATATTGCCCCCAAAGAATATCTGAACATGGTGGATATTACCCCCGCCATTGGCACACATGTCGGCCCCAACGCAATTGGGCTGGCGCTTATTAAGGCCAAAGTATAGCTGCGGAGATTCTTAACCCAAGATGGCTTCAGCACTTGAAACACTAATCAAAATATTACGGCTGGAACAAGACACCGGCTATAAAAACACGGCGGTCATTGGTGGCCTCCACTCGTATATTCCTAACTGGTCACGCGATGCCCACCAACAAGCCAAAACCCCTGTCCAGCATAATCTCATCGAAGAACTGGGCAAGGTCATGACTGAGTATGGCAGTTTGGAAGACCGCGACAAACGCCAAGCCTCCATCAAATACATGATGGGTCGTATCACCGGGCGGGTGCAGCCAAACCCGGCCTATGCGGTGGAATGGATATCCCCCGATGCGCCACCCGCTGCCGCACCGCCTAGAACAACCAGTGGCGAGACACCTCCGACTGCGTCTACAGCGCCATCGCCCGCACCCGCACGCCCGACACCCCCTAGACCCCCTGCGCCGCGGCCAGTCCAACCACCCCGACCCGCCCAGCGCCCTCCCGCCAAATCGAAATTTGACGATGGCGAGGACGACGATGATGGCGAGGGTTCATTCAAAGAAGATGTCATCACCTCCTCGTTGGAAGTGATTGAATTTGTTGGGTCTACTGCCCTAGATCGCAAATCGAATATCCGCGCCCCCAAGCCGCGCCGCATTCCTCGCAAATCAGGCGATATTGACGCCGCCCGTGAGGTCATGGGGCATCTCAATGACCGCGTACAAAATCTAAAGGGTGTTGGCGACAAACGAGCCGAACAATTGGCGCGATTAGGCATTGCGACACTCGGCGACCTACTATTTTTCATGCCGCGCCGCTATGACGATTACACCCGCCTGCTGCCCCTCAGCCATCTCAAGCCCTATCAACAGACGGCGGCAATCGGCACGATTCAGCGCATCGTTGAATTGAAATCCCGTGAGGGGCGTCCTTTCATCAGCGTCTTGGTCGAAGATGGCGCAGGCAAAATCAATGTCACCTTTTTCAATCAACCCTTCCTGAAACGCATGTTGAAGGTCGGGATGCAAATCGCCATGTACGGCAAAACCGATTTGTTCCGGGGCGAACTCAGTATGTCCAACCCCGAATGGGAACTGGTAGACCAGCGCAGTTTGCAACAGGGCGGCATTGTCCCCGTCTACCCGCTAACGCAGGGTCTCTCCTCCAAAATTGTGCGCAAGCTCATGCGCGAAGTCTTGGACACATGGGCCAATAGGCTCCCCGACTATATGCCGGAAAGCGTTTTGGATCGCACCGAGATGGTGGATTTGGGTTGGGCTTTGCGCCAGATTCACCTCCCCCAAAAATGGGAATATTTGGAATATGCCCAACAGCGCCTTGCCTTTGATGAATTGATGCTGCTGCAATTAGGGATTCTTGCCAAACGACAAGTCTGGCAATCCGTCCCCGGCATCCCGCTGACCGTCACCGATGAATGGGCACAGTCGTTCCTCGATGGTTTACCCTATCAACTAACCGGAGCGCAGCACAAAGCGATTGCCGCCATCCGCCAAGATTTGACCCAAGCCATTCCCATGAACCGCTTGTTACAAGGGGATGTCGGGTCAGGTAAAACAGTGATCGCGGCAATGGCACTCGGCATGGCAATCGCCAATGGTAAACAATCGGCCTTGATGGCCCCAACGAGCATTTTAGCCGAGCAGCACTATCAAGGGATTCGCAAACTATTCGCGGGTGTATCGGGTGGGGAGAAGGTCAATATTCAGTTGTTGACAGGCAGCACCCCTGAACCTCAGCGCCGCGAAATCTACGAAGGATTAGCCAATGGCAGCGTGCAGGTCGTAATTGGCACCCATGCCTTGATTCAAGAGGGCGTCGAATTTAACAACCTCGCCCTTGCGATTATTGACGAGCAGCATCGTTTTGGGGTGGATGAACGTGGGGCATTACGCGGCAAAGGTACCAATCCACACGTCTTGGTAATGACTGCCACGCCCATTCCGCGCACCCTCGCCCTAACCATGTATGCCGACCTCGATTTGGCAGTGTTGGATGAAATGCCGCCGGGTCGTCAGCCGATTGAAACCAAGTTGCTGTTTGCCCCCGAACGCGAACGGGCCTATAGCTTTATCAAGCACCAATTGGAAGAAGGCCGTCAAGCCTTTATCGTCTATCCATTGGTCGAAGCCTCCGACGACAGCGAGAGCCGTTCTGCCGTTGAGGGTTATGAAGAACTCAGCACCACGATTTTCCGCCACAACCGCTGCGGCTTGATGCACGGACGCCTAAAACCATCCGAAAAAGATGAGGTCATGGCGGCGTTTGCACATGGCGAAATTCAAGTCTTAATCTCGACCTCGGTCATTGAAGTCGGGATTGATGTGCCCAACGCCACCGTCATCCTGATTGAGGGCGCAAATCGTTTTGGCCTTGCTCAACTACACCAATTCCGAGGGCGGGTTGGACGTGGACAAGAGCAATCTTACTGCCTGCTCATCAGCGATTCAGATAATCCCGAATCCGTCGAACGCCTCCGCCAATTTGAAACGCTCAGTGATGGTTTTGCGCTGGCCGAACTTGATTGGCAGTTGCGTGGGCCGGGGGATCTTTTGGGAACACGTCAGGCCGGTTATGGCGCTATACGGTTTGACCAGTCTATGGATGTCCACTTGGTCGAACTAGCCCAGAAAGAAAGCCGCGCTATCTATGCCGAAGACCCACTGCTGACGATGTCAGAACATCAATTGCTGGCGCGTCGTGTCCGGTTGCTGCAAGAACGTCGAACCGATTTAAGTTAGAATTTTCATACTGCTGATGCGGACGTTTGGCAAATGCCGTATCAGATTAACTCGTAGGAGCGTATTTATGGCGAGTATTCGCCGTGCGGTTTTTCCCGGTTCATTCAATCCAGTACACTATGGGCATATTGATATTGCCCGTCGCGCCGCGCATGTTTTCGATGAAGTCATCGTAGCTGTTTACGAAAATCCACCCAATAAGCCCATGTTGTTCAGCGTGGAAGAGCGTTTGGGTTTTTTAAAGGAGGCTATGGAAGGACTTTCTAACATAAAAGTTGCATCCTACACCGGATTGACTGTAGACTATTTAAAAGTGGCAGAGGCTCATATCCTCGTTCGAGGGTTGCGGGTCTTTTCCGACTTTGAATTTGAATTTCGCATGGCGCTGGCAAATCAGCGACTCGCGCCACATTTAGAGCAAGTCAATTTCATCACGGGCGAGCAGTTTATCCATATTAGCTCCAGCACCGTGCGTGAGATTGCCTCATTGGGCGGTGATGTCAGTTCGATGGTGCCGCACCGTGTCGCCGAAGCCCTACGCAAGCGCTATGCCGAGTTAGGGTGATCGAAATTACTGGTAAATTCATGTTTTAATGAACCCGGTCAACCACTTGAACACGACCGAGGAGGGCATTAATGGATATTCAACACTTAGTTGACCGCTTAGAAGACCTTATTGATGAGGGTCGGCATCTTCCCATGAGCAAGTTCACCGTCATTGATGAGGAACGCGCTCTGGAAATCATTGATCAGATGCGCATTTCGATTCCCGAACAAATCGAAAAGGCGACCCGTGTCGTCAATCAGCGCGACCGTCTCATCGCACAGGCCAATGAAGAAGCCACCCGGATGCTAGATTTGTCGCGGCAAAAATCCGATGAACTGGTTCAACGGGACGCCATTGTGCAGACGGCCCAACATCGCGCCGAAAATATCTTGAATCAGGCCCGCCAAGAAGCCGCCGCCATTCGAGATGAAGCCGATTCCTATGTCATGGACGTACTGAAAGAACTGGAAAGTCACCTGCTGCGTACCCTGACCATTGTGCGAAACGGCGTCACCAAAATCGCCCAAGATCGGGATATTCGCGCTCAGGCAGCGGCACAGGCCCAAGTGGTTCAATCCGCGCCCCCACCGCCGCCCGCCATCCCTGTCCAGCCACCTGTTGCACCGTCTCACAAATCGGTCAAGGTGGAAAAAGAAGAACTGGTGGACGCTGGCGGTTCAGATTAACGCGGCGATTACCCTTGTTTTTACGGGCGGTTAATGCTATCATGCCGTCCGCTGTTTAACGTAAGAATACAGCGTTAATCGTTAGCTTTTTGGAATTGAAACAGAGGCGGAATATCTCATGGGTCCTCTACCCAAACGTAAATTGTCCCGTCGCAAGCGCGGCAACCGTCGTTCACACGACGCTCTGACGCTGGCGCATTTGGTACGCTGCGATAACTGCGGTGAATATAAAGTTTCCCACCGCGTTTGCCCTAGCTGCGGCACATACAAAGGCCGTGAAGTCATCACGATTGAAGACGAATCTTAGTTTTCCGAGTTTTTTCGTTTTCGCTTTCGTCCTAGGCCAATGCAGTTTTCGACACCCAATATCCAACAGGCATAGCCGTTTCCCACCCAATGCGCGAACGGCTTTTCTGTGTTTATGATGCCGGGAGATGTTGCCAAGCATGAACCCCGAAGTCACTTTCCGCGAACTTCAACGCACCGATGCCCGCTGGCTGCATGAGGCGTGCTGGGCTGACCAAAATCGGGCCTATGTGGAAATGATGTTCCGGCGTGCCTTCACCCTGCAAAATCGCAATCGGGGCGGGGCACGGGTGGCGGTGGTCAATCATCATGCCTGTGCGTTTGGTTTAGTTACCGTCTGGTCACAGGTCGCCGAAATCAGTGATTTAGTGGTCAGTGGTGAACTGCGCGGCCTCGGCATTGGTACGGCCCTCCTCGGTGAATTAACCCATCTGGCCCAACAACTTGGCAGCAAAACCGTCGAAATCGGCGCACGGGTCAACAACACTCGCGCCATCGCCCTCTATGAACGAGTCGGCTTTGTCCCCAACCGCACCATCAATCTGCGCTTCTCCACCGGGGTCGAAGATATTGTCTATCTCCGCAAATCCATTGAATAGATGCAGGTTAATCGGATGCGGACTCTAAAACCAACGCTTCGCCCATCGGGTATCTTAGATAGACCACCAGTTCAAAAAGGGGATCAAACATGCCCAGACCACCACGCAAATTTGGCTATCTGCTCGAAACATGGGAGAAAATCAAACAAGAGGCGTTTGAAATCCTCGTAGACCATGCCCGCCAGCGCAAAACCATCACTTATGGCGAATTGGCCGGCCTCATCCAAACCGCCGAAGTCAACCCCTACAGCTATGCCATGTCGGGTCTATTGCGTGACATCAGCCTTGACGATGAAAAAGCTGGACGGGGCTATCTGGCTACGCTGGTCGTGCGAAAATCCGATGGTCGTCCGGGGCCGGGTTATTTTAAGGGCGTGGTCAGTGTCGCTGAGGAAGATTACGAATCCTATTGGCAGGCCGAATTTGAGCGTACCTGTGCAAGTTGGGCCGAGAAAACGGAATAATTAATTGTTAGGGAGATGGGGATACCCAATATATTCTGTATTTAATCACCGTAACGGATGAGTCATCCTCCTTCTGTGAGACTGTCACCGAGACCCACCCATCGCCATAATAAATCCCTTTTGGCGGTGAAATGTGGCTGTAATATTCTTGCAATTGAGGGTCATATTCAAAGTCGGGGGTATACTCCTCCATAAATTCAATGACAGCCTCAGTGGAATCTTGCGTCTCATAAACTCGAGTATTGATTATTCCCTGTGAACCACCTCCTGAATATTCATCAACTAGCATACTATTGGGATACTCAGGCGGAACTAAAGCCATTGCTGTTGCCCTTGAATACTCCGGGTAGATAAAGTAGAAAAAAGGGCCATAGCAACATACCCCAACACAAGCTATTAACAATATAATTAAACAACCAAGTATGCAGCAGTTTTTTGGGAATCCCTTTGAATAAGTTTGAGGGCTTTTAGGCTGAGTTCGTGCGAAATGAAAGTCTGGCGGGTAAAGTTTGTCAATCGCTTCCTCAGATTCCCAATTATTGTAATCAGAATCTTGACTCATTTGACAAACGATCCTTCTATCTGCCAACTATGTTACAGCGGTCCACATGTTGCTGACCCGTTTTTCAAACTAGATTCAGCACGGCGGCTTTAGCCCCGTGTTTTAGAATCATTTAGTCAGTTGGATGGAAAAAAGCTCACCTCCTACCACACTTTCCCGCATCTATCGGCCATTCTCACCCCCATTCAATATGATGTATATCCATAAATCCGTAACGGCAGTTACGAATTCAAACCCGGCTTATATAACCCTCAATAATAGAACGCATATTCTACCTAAGTGTCACTTTCGCCGGGTTGAAATTTAGAACAGCGACAACTGCTGTGGCTTCTCCGGTGGGGGCGGCGGCGGGGGTGCATCATCATCCTTATCCGGCTCGGCTGCCCGCAATTCCTCTAGTAGCTTTTTCATCCGCTTAAAATCTTCTTCCATCGGTTCGCGCAGGGTCGGATTCCGCAACACCGCCGCCGGATGGAACAGCGGATAATAGACACGCCCTTCCTCTTTTTTGGCAATCCCATGAATCTTGGAAATCTTGCCATCGGGGAAAAATTTCGCCATGCTATAGCGCCCCAACGTCGCAATGATTTTCGGCTGAATCAGGGCAATTTGCCGATCCAGATAGGGTTCACACGCTTCGATTTCCACGCGCTCCGGGTCACGATTTTGTGGCGGACGGCAGCGCACAATATTGGTGATAAACACGTCCTTGCGCGTCAGGCCAATCATCTCTAGCAGTTGTTCCAGATACTTGCCCGACGCCCCCACAAACGGCAGCCCTTGTTGGTCTTCATGAAAACCCGGCCCCTCACCCACAAAGAGGATTTCGGTGTTAAATCGTCCATCACCGGGCACGGCTTTGGTGCGCCCTTTATGTAATTGGCACTTTTCGCAGGCCCGGATTTCCGCCGCGATTTTTTCCATCGCCGCCTGACGTTCTTGTATACTCTCAGCCATGTGCTGCTACTCCTTTGAACTAGTCGAAATGGCCTGCTCTAAATGCAAACCGGAAAATTCATCTATGAAGGGCGTTCGCGCCGCCAACAACACCGCCCGTCCGCGCAATCGCTCCAAATAGGCTTCATCCAATGGGCGGGCAACCATATACAGGGCGTCCTCTTGGTTATCATGATAATAACGCGGATAAAAGCCGATTGCGGCAAATTCATATTTTCGATAGAGCGTTTGGGCGGGAAGATTACTCATCCGCACTTCCAACACCACATGATCTGCCCCCAATGCTATACTTCGCCCGATCATGCCAATAAGCATCAATTCCCCAAACCCCTGCCGCCTAAAATTAGGGTGTGAGGCAATCGTGCTGATATGCGCCTCCCGACCATGAATCCACATTCCGGCATAGGCTGCCAAGACAAGCTCCTGTTTGGGTTGCCGCAAACGTCGCAGCAGGCTGAAGCCCGAATTTTCCTCAACAACTGGCTGCGATTTTAGCACGACCCCCATATAGGCGTTGGGGTTTTCGTTCATTTCATGCAGAAACGTCACTTCTGACCACGACACGGCGAATGATTGACGGTCAATTTGTAGCACTTGATCAACGTCCGCAACCGTCATTTTCCGTAGAAGATGGGGAGTCATGTCGCGGCACCTCCTGCGGTCTGTAAATAAATCGGCATCACTTCGGCGGCAGGCGTCAACTGGCCTGTTTGAAAAGTTCCCCATGCTTTTTGGGCCAGAAAGCTCGCCCGTCGTATGCGATAAGCTGGTGGCAGCAGTTCAATCGTTTTGCCACTGGCTTTCAATAGGGCTTCACCTGCCGCATCCACTTCGCCATTGACTACGGTCGGGGTCGAGTCAATCTGCGCGATCATCTCGGCCCACGCCGCGTTATGCAATTCACCCACCAACCGCCATTCATCGCCCTGCCAGTGATAGTGCCCGTAATTGATACGCCCCCGCCCCGCCTGCACAATAGCGACCAGCACCCCATCAAAATAAGGGGTTCCCGTCGCCACAATATCCAATGTCATGATCGGCACAAGCGGAATATTGAGGGCCATCGCCAAGCCCTTTGCTACACCAATGCCGATGCGTAATCCGGTGAACGACCCCGGCCCCTGTGCTACCCCCACCGCGCTTAATTGATGGGGCTGCACCCCGGCACGCTTCAACAGGTGATGGACGGCAGGCGGCAGTTCAACGCTGTGTTGATTGGCCGTGTACCATGTTTGTTCTGCCAATATCTGCTGTTGCTGCCCATCATACAGCGCGATGCTCAATGAGCGCGAAGCCGTGTCTATCGCCAGCAGCACCTTTGCCTACTTTCTGCTTGCCTCAAAATCCGCCAATAAATGTTCAGCGCGTTCGCCCCGTGCCAAAAAGCGCAGGCTGCGCTGGTTGTCGTCCAATTCAGAATCGGCCTCAATTTCAATCCACAGGTGTTCATTCGGCAGCATCTCGCCGAGGCGTTCGGGCCATTCAATCAAAATCGGGCCGTTGCCCTCCCAGATGTCGCCAAAACCCACCGATTCCAGCGCATCGGGTGTTTCCAAACGATAGGCATCCACATGATAGAGCGTCTGGGAATCAACTGACCGATGATGTTCATGCACCAGTGTATAAGTTGGGCTAGTCAAGCGGCTGGTGCTGCCCCACCCCTGCCCGATACCAGTGGCAAAGGTCGTTTTGCCTGCCCCTAGTCCACCCACCAGACACACCACATCGCCCGGTTGCAGCAATTGACCTAACTGCTGACCAAGCTGGCGGGTAATTGGGGCATTGGGGCTGATCATTTGAAGGGCTGGCTGGGGCATTCGATGAAATTTATTCTTTCGTCTGGATAGTTTGTACGAGTTTAATTACAATTGGATCCTTGGGGATAGATTATAACCTCTACCACTTCACCTCACAGGCTTTTGCCTTAGGCTTGATTTCACCTGAAATCAGAATTGGGTCGAACTTTGCTGGAAGTGAGCGAGTAAATCTTGTGAATTTAGATGCAAACTAAATTTGCGAACATCCTAAAAGTTAGGAATTGTTGCAAGCAACTGCAACTTCGCGTAAAATCGCCGTTCAATTTTAATAGAAACATTCTCGTTCTTGCGTGAATTATGGTTTTAACGAGAAGGAGTTAACTTTTGGCCCTGTTAATGGAGGTTAAAGACCTCAAAACCCGCTTTAGTACCCAAGAAGGTTTGGTTTATGCCGTAAATGGCGTGTCCTATACCCTGCATGAAGGGGAAACGCTCGGCGTTGTGGGCGAAAGCGGCAGCGGTAAAAGTGTTCATGCCCTCTCCATCATGGGACTCATTCCCTCCCCACCCGCGACTATCGAAGGCAACGTCAATTTTCGTGGACGCGAACTGCTTTCCTTGTCGCGTGAACAGATGCGCCTAGTGCGTGGGGCCGAAATTGCAATGGTTTTCCAAGACCCAATGACCTCGCTCAACCCGGTGTTGACGATCGGTCGCCAAATCACGGAAGCCCTCAAATTGCACCTCGGGATGGATAATGAACAGGCCCGCCGTCGTGCGACCGAACTATTGCAAATGGTGGGTATTCCAATGGCTGACCGCCGTCTGGGAGACTATCCGCACCAGTTTTCAGGTGGAATGCGCCAACGTGCCATGATTGCTATGGCCCTGTCCTGCAATCCCCAACTGCTAATTGCTGACGAACCAACCACCGCCCTCGACGTGACCATTCAAGCCCAAATTCTTGATTTGGTGCGCCGCCTGCGCGATAAGATCGGCATGGCGATGATTTGGATTACCCACGACCTCGGTGTGGTCGCTGGTCTGGCCGACACGTTGCAGGTAATGTATGCAGGTTTGATTGTCGAACGTGGCCCAGTGAAGGAACTCTTCAAAGACACTCGTCACCCCTACACACTCGGTCTGATTAGTTCATTGCCCCGCCTCGACCAAAAAAATCAGCACTTGATTTCCATCACAGGTTCACCGCCCGATATGCGTAATGAACCAACGGGTTGCCCGTTTGCGGTACGTTGCCCCTATGTGATTAATAAGTGCTACGACGAAATGCCACCGCTGGTTTCAGTAGAGGGTGGACATCCTGAACATTTGGCGGCGTGCTGGGTTGATGTGCGAACTGCTGAACAAACTCGGCCTGAGATGATTATGCAAGGTTAGGGTATATGACGAACGTAGCAAAAAGTGAACAAGTGACCGCCGCTCCAGCGAAAAAGAAAAACTCTGGGGATCCTATTGTCTCGGTGCGGGGTCTGAAAAAACATTTCCCAATTAAAAGCGGTATGATTTTTCAGCGCGAAACCGCCGCTGTTAAAGCTGTAGACGGCCTCGATTTCGATATTTTCCGGGGTGAGACACTCGGTCTGGTAGGGGAAAGCGGTTGTGGCAAATCCACGACTGGCCGTACCATTCTGCAACTCCACCGCGCAACCTCCGGTACCGTAAGTTTTGAAGGCATGGAACTGACCACACTAAAAGGCAATGATCTGCGCGAAATGCGTCGCAAGATGCAGATTATTTTCCAAGACCCCTATGCCTCATTGAATCCGCGTATGAGCATCAGCCGTATTATCAGTGAACCGCTGGTCGTGCATGGCATCGGGAGTGAAAGAGACCGTCAAAAGCGTGTGGAAGAATTGTTGGAGCGCGTGGGGCTAAATCCCTTCTTCGCCAACCGCTATCCGCACGAATTTTCGGGTGGTCAGCGTCAGCGTATCGGCGTTGCCCGTGCGTTGGCCCTAGAGCCGTCCTTTATCGTCTGCGATGAACCTATTTCCGCGCTAGACGTATCTATTCAAGCGCAGGTCGTCAATCTACTTCAAGACTTGCAGCGTGATATGGGTCTGACCTATCTGTTCATTGCCCACGACCTCAGCATGGTACGCCATATCTGTGACCGCGTGGCGGTGATGTATCTCGGCAAGATTGTGGAAATGGCCGAGAGCGAAGAGTTGTATACCAATCCGCTGCATCCGTACACACAGGCCCTTTTGTCGGCTGTTCCCGTACCCGACCCTGATGTGGAGGAGAATCGTCAGCGCATCATCTTGAAGGGTGACTTACCAAGCCCTGCCAATCCACCCGTCGGCTGTAACTTCAACACGCGCTGTCCAGTTGCGATTGATGTCTGCTTTGACTGGGATCCTGAATTGATCGAAGTCTTACCGGGTCACTGGGTAGCCTGCCACCGTGTTACTTAGTGCTGAATGTCGAAACCGCGACTATGCCAACAGTCCGTTTCCATTCATCGTTTCTTTGAGGAGTATTTTGAATGACAGCAGCATCTAAACCGATTTCGTTGAAAGATGACGGTGCAGAATCGAAACGCAGTACCCCCTTGGGTGATGCGCTGCGCCAATTCCGTCGTAACAGGATGGCGGTTGTGGCGTTCTTCATCATTTCGTTCTTCATCTTCATGGCGATCACCTCTAGCCTATGGACTAGCATTAGCTTTCTCGATGCACCCAAAGGTTTCAAAGCTCGCCACACCATCAACCCCGCAGGTCTGGAACGTGTTGACCCCTATGCCGAACCGGGACACTGTGCCCGTGACGGCCTAGATCAAGGTAAAGCATGGTGCGCTCTTTTGACCGAAGAACAGCGTGCCCGTTTCCCCAATTCCTGCCGCGTCGAAATTCCCGATCCTAATCAGCGCCAGTGGTGCTACATTTTGGGAAGCGATGGCGGTGGTAAAGACTGGCTAACTCAAACCGTCTATGGCGCTCAAGTATCGCTGGCGGTGGCCTTTGTCGGATCAAGCGTCAGCCTCTTGCTCGGCCTCGTCTATGGGATGGTTTCCGGCTTCTATGGCGGGCGTATTGACAACGTGATGATGCGTTTTGTGGACTTCCTCTATGGGATTCCCGGCTTGGTCATCATCATCATCATGCAAGTCTACTTCCGCGAAATTTCCAGTAAATACCAAGACTCCAGTGGTCTAGTCGGCTTTATTATCGAGATTAACAAAGATCTCGGCGGCCTGCTCTTCCTGTTTATCGCGCTGGGTCTGTTAAGCTGGATCGGTACGGCTCGTTTGGCGCGTGGACAGGTCTTGTCCTATCGTGAAAAAGAATTCGTTGAGGCCGCCCGTGCCGTAGGTGCGCGTGACCGTCGTATCATCTTCGTTCACCTGCTGCCCAACATCATTGGCCCACTGCTGGTTGCCGAAACATTGGCAATCCCCGGCTACATCTTTGCGGAAGCGTTCCTAAGCTATATTGGCTTGGGTGTGCAGCCCGGTACACCCAGTTGGGGTGAAATGATTAGCCGCGCTGGTCAAGAAGGTGGTTTCTTTTCAAATCGCCATATGATCTATGTGCCCTCCGCCGCTTTGGTTATGCTCACGCTCGCCTTCAACTTCTTTGGTGATGGTTTGCGTGACGCGCTTGACCCCCGGCTGCGTGGCAGATAGTTTCGCCTAACCCACAGTTCCAATAAGGGGCATGGTTATATCGGATGTGCCCCTACTCCTTATCGCTTAAAAAACGAACTGTGGGACTTTGGAATAAACTTTTTGAAGTTCACCTAGGAGATTACAGGTGTTGAGAAAGTCGCAGTTAACCAGACCATTGCTGGTGATGATTGCCTTATTGATGGCTGCACTGGCCTGTTATTCAGATGACCCCGATCCATTGGGTCTCTTTGAATTCACGCCTGCGCCCCCAACAAGCACCCCATTGCCGCCACCCGATGCCAGCAACCCAGCCAAATTTGTACTATCGGATTTGCTCCTCTGCCCACGTCCTGTGGGGGGTGGTCCAAGTCAATGTTTCGTGACAGATAATCCCGAAGAGCTTTCGCCGGGGGTTACCAATGCACGGGGTTCTTGCGAATATGATACAGAATTAGAAGTGCTTTATATTGGTCGTCTAAACACCGACACTGTGTACTACCTCATTGCCTGTGGCGGTACAGTCGGCTGGATCAATGAAGGCCGCCTGATGGGTCCCGTCGTTTTCCCACGTGGGGAAAGCGCGTTGACTACCAACTTAGGCGCGGAAGGCGATGTCTTTCCAATTTCTAGTCAAAAACCCCCGACACCCGGCGCTCAAGTAAGCTGCAAAGTCAGCGAGGTCGTGGAAGTTCTGGAATCCGCTGGGGATGCACAGACAGGTCAGGTTTGGAGCTTGATTCGCTGTTCCAGTGGTGCGGGTTGGGTTGAGCAAGAGCGCCTTTTTGGGCCACTCCCACTTCCCGGCACCGGGGGGTTGGGCATGATCCGGTCTGATGGTGTGGCTGCGCCTATCACCAATGATGCCACTGCACCCACCGCCGACAACCAGATTGGTGAATGTGTGCCAAATACGGTCATTACGACCAACAACATCGAGCGTGTTGGCGATACGGCCTTCTATAACATCAACTGTGGCGAAGCGCAGGGTTGGGTCGAAGATGACTATTTGATCGAAATTCTGTACACCCCCGACTCATTGGTGCTGATTCAAGTACCCGTCGTCCCAGAGGTCGAATCAATTGATGCGGCTGCGGATGGGACTGATGGCGAGGCCGCTGAAGGTGAAACGACCGATGGTGCTGGGGAAGAAACGCCCGCTCCGGAAGTTCCCCTTACAGCACCCATGACCGAGAATCCTGAATTCGCAACGGATAGCAATGTGATTGGGGAATGTCCCACCGACAGCATTGTACGGCTCAAACAGACCACCGTCATGCTAGAGGAATTCTTCTATCAGATTGAATGCGCTGAACAGACCGGGTGGGTCTACGAGGGTTATGTACTTACAGGCGTCAAGTTCTTTATTGACACCGAAGTTCAAATCTCCGAACGCGGTTTTGTCGGTAGCGGCCCGGATGCAGGCTTCTATATCAAAGATGAAGTTGGTTATTTGGGCAGCAATCGCGGCAGTATTGGTGCCTGCAAAGCCGATACAACCGCTCATATCGACGCTATTGGCATTGACCCGGATGCAACAGGCACAGGCGTCACGATCTACTACCAGATCACATGCCAGAACGCTGATGAAACCAGCGAAACGCCCGAACTGACAGGTTGGGCACATCAAAATCGTCTATTTACAGCCGAAGAACTCCAATCAGAATCCGCCACCAATGGTCTGGTTGGAGGCTAACTTCTATGCCCAAGTTATCAAGTCTTAATCAGAGAGGGCAAACAGGTAATGAAATCAACAAGTAATTCGACTGACCGCCAAAAGAGCGGCATTTCAAAAGCAATAGGATACGTTTTGGGGCCACTTGCTCACCTCGGCTACGCGCTGGGTGGTGCCAGTATGCTGAAATTCCTGTTTCGGCGACTATTGGCGGCTATCCCGGTGCTGTTTGCAATTATGGTGTTCACCTTCGGGATGTCACACTCCCTGCCGGGTGGCCCATTCGATGCCGTCAATCAGCGCCCCATGCCCCAGCATGTGCGCGAACAACTCAATCAACGTTATGGTCTGCATAAAGCCTTGTTCTTCGACAGCCCCACCGACGGCAAAGGCGCCGACACCACTTGGGGCCAAACAGTCTTTCTTAAGGGCGGTTTTGGTACTACCGAGGATGGCACCTATGGGGAATTGGAAGACGTAGGCTTCGCCGTCTCGCGTGAATACCCGCTGCATCGTTGGGATGAGCAGAACCAAGAATACGTCGAATATGTGCAATATCCCTATCGTGAGTGGTCAAACAAAACAGGTCACGCCGTCGAAACTGCGAATGCTGTAACGGCTGTGCTGTCCTCACTTTCAGGGGTTCCCGCAGCCGGCAGCGTGTTCTCGACCTATGCAGGGGATTACACTGCTATCCATTATCAAGCAGAATATTTGGATAGATATGAAGAAAACTGCCGCCGCTACTTCCAAATGCCCGGCTGGTCGTTGTTTTCCAAACGCCACAACTGCGTAACCACAGGGGGCACAGTCAATGCTATCTTCAACGAAAAACAAGTAGCATGGACAAGTGACCCGCTGGACTCGCAATTTTGGAATTACATTTGGGGGGTGCTGCGCCTAGACTTTGGCCCGTCCCTAAACATCGCCCAACTACAAGAAAACACACAGGTGATTGATGAAATCCGAGATCGCCTGCCGGTTTCGATGCAAATCGGCCTATACTCGGTTGTTTTTGGCTTCACGATGGGGATTCCGTTGGGGGTACTCGCAGCCATCTATCACAACTCCGTGATTGACTACAGCGCGAGCTTCTCGGCCATTTTGCTGCAATCCGTCCCAGCTATCGTACTGGCCCCCATCATGATTATCGTTTTTGCAGTCGAGCTAAAATGGTTACCCACGCCGTCGCCACTTGTCTGGCGCAAAGAAATCTTTAGTGTGGACTATGTTAAGGGCTTAATCTTGCCAATGGTAGCATTGGGAACCGGCATGAGTGCGGGTATCGCCCGTCTGACCCGTGCCAGTTTGCTACAGGTCTTGGGTGAAGACTACATCCGCACTGCCCGCGCCAAAGGTCTGCGCGAACGAGCCGTCATCTATATCCATGCGCTCAAGAACTCGTTGATCCCAGTAGCAACCATCTTGGGGCCACTATTGGCGGGTGTGTTGACGGGGACGTTTGTGATTGAACGTATCTTCGTCATTCCGGGCCTTGGTGAGTCCTTCGTAGACAGTGTTTCGGCCCGCGACTACACCACGATTATGGCGCTCACGACGCTCTACTCGGTGTTCTTGATTATCGGCAATATCATGGTGGACATCATCTATACATGGCTTGACCCACGCATCCGCTTTGACTAGGCCGATGGTTTCACCACACGTTTGACTCTGGATACAGCCGGGCAGTTCATGTTCGGCTGTATTTGCTTTTAAGGGGGAAAATCCCCTATAGTAGAGAGAGTAAACAAAGTGGGTATAATTTGAGTTATCTATTTGCTGGCTTAAGGGATCAGGCATGGCGTTCGGACGACTCGAAATTTTCAGCACCGATGGCCCGGTAGAGAATTTCATCCTAGAAAAAGAAACCACAGCGATTGGGCGTTCTATCGGTAATGATCTTGCCCTAGACCGCAATGGCGTCTCGCGTTATCACGTTGCGATTGTAAGCAAAGACCAGCAAACCACCATTGAAGACCTTGAATCGGTCAATGGCACCTACATTGATGGATTGCGCATCAATCCACATGAACCGCGTGTGCTGCGCGGGGGCGAAGAAATTCAGATTGGTGACCTGCGCCTAGTCTTCCACCCCACCACCGATTCTGATACGACCATTGCGAACCGCGCCGTCTCTACCCAACAAATCGAGGCGGAAGGTTTTCGACTGGAACTTGAAGGCCCCTATATCGCAGTAGCCCCCGGCGCACATGGCCCGGCCACCCTTCGTATCATCAATACCAGCGCACGCCCCGAACATTTTTCGATTCAGGTCGAGGGAATTCCCAAAGAATGGGTACGCCTTGACCGGACAGAACTCGATTTGCCAGCAGGTGAGGATATTCAGATTGGGGCAAGTTTCCGCCCACTCCGGCGCAGCGACACCGCCCCCGGCGAATACAAGGTAGTATTCAAAGTACGTGCCCAATCCTACCCTGACCGATTTACCGATGTCGCCACAAAGCTGAACATTCTACAATATAACGGATTTGGCGCAGCGCTTGGTAATTCACTAGTGGACGGCCCGAAGAATCTACAACTTTATGTACATAATCAAGGCAATGGCCCGTTGTCGCTCAATTTTTACAGCCACAACCCGGCCCTGCACGTTGACATCACGCCCCCCCACATTACCCTAAAAGCGGGAGAACGGCAGACCATTACGGGACAAATCCGCCCCAAACGTCCCCATTGGTTTGGTAAACCGCGCCAGCACAAATATGTCATTGTCAGTCGCTCACTGGACGCAGCCGGCTTCCAAGTCCCCCTAGAAGGGTCATATCTCGAAAAGCCGAGTATGCCAACATGGGCCCCCTTGATCGCGCTAGCCGGATTCTTTCTATTGGCGGCGGTTGTCTTGGGGGTAGCCCTGATTATCTTGAGCAGCGGCGATGATAACGAAAATAATGGCAGTCAAACCGCTGACGCAGTGCCTGTTGTCCAGTCGTTCAGTGTAGCCAGCAACGAAGTTATCTGGAACGAGCCATTCCGCGTCGCATGGGTAACGGAACAAGCCTCGGATGTGACCTTAACGATTGAACGCGGCGGGGTGATCGTGGCTGAATATCCACAACTCGACCCCTCAGGCGAAACCAGCATTGTGTTGGAAGACGCCGGACGCTATAACCTAACTTTGATTGCGGAAAATGGGGAGCAATCTGTGCGACAGCCTAATTCGGTGGTGATACGCCCCGCCCTGACGCTCGCCATTGTTTACCCCTCCGGTCAAACCGAATTGTATCGGAATGTCGAACAACAAATCACGCTGAGTTGGTCGGTGGAATGGACTTATAACCCCGCCGATCCTAATATTATGCCGCCTCAGGTCATCCTTAACAGCCCTCCATTGGGCTATGACAATACCAATGTCGCCGCTGTTGGGACGAACCAAACCATTACGGTACGACCCGCAAGTGCCGACGCGATTGTGATTAGCCTGCAAAGCATTGGCCCCGATGATATTCAGGCCCAAAACGAAGAACGCATCACGGTGGTCTATCCGTCCTGCACCCTGCAATTAGCCGCCACCGACGTTTTTGCTGGCCCTGCCAAACAGGGTTATCCGCTGCTCCTCTCGCTTTCCCCGAATGTGGTCGTTGAGGTAGATGCCCGTAACAGCGGTGGCGATTGGATGCGGATTCGATTGGATGGGCAGAATTTTGTGCAGCAACCATTCGGGTGGATTCAAACGCAAGGGACATCCTGCGACTTTCCGATGGAGGCGCTGTTGGTTACAACCGACTACGCCCCACCCGCTACCCCTGCCACACCTATTACCACTCCCCGCGCCAATATCACCCCATCGGTTAGCCCGGTGACACCTTCGGGTGAGGCGCAAGGTGCAAATGGATAAAACGTATTGGTCGCGTTGTGTGTGTATAGTAGTAATGGAATAGAATCAAGTTCACTCGTTTGACTTATTGGGAGAAAAAAGTTGGAACAGAAGCGGCGACTCCTTTTTGCCTTAGCTTTTGTACTGTGCCTCACCAGCGTTGCATTTGGCCCTCCGCGTCAAAATAATGACCTACAGCTCGACATTGAGGCGGGTTTCAACGAATACTACCGGGATGGCCTGTGGATCCCGCTTGACGTGACAATTACCAACAATGGACGGGATCTGCGGGGACACATTCAAGTCCATGCCCAAAACGCGGGTCAGGCTACCGAGACACTCTATCAGACACCTGTCACCGTAGCCCGCAACTCTTCCAAATCCATTTTCTTCTATGTCTCGCTTAGTGACCGCGCCTCTGAAATTGAAGTCGAGGTCGTGGATAACAGCGGTCGTATCCTAAAAGTCCAATCTCAGAATATCAAGCCATTATCCTCACGTGAAGTTTTGTACGGCGTCGTTACCGAATCACTTGTCGGGGCAGTGAATATGACCAATCGTCCGGTTGGACGCGGTGCTTCCTATCAGGCCACCTTAAGCCTGCGTGATATTCCCTTTGAAGCCGATGCCCTTCGCGCTTTGGACGTGCTGCTGTTTTTTGATGTGGACACCGGTGGTTTATCGGCTGAACAGCGCACCGCCATCAAAAATTGGGTCATCGGCGGCGGACACTTGATTATTCATGGCGGCCCCAATTGGCAGCGCACAACGGCAGGTTTGATGGATGTGATGCCAACCGTGCCTACTGGGACACAGGATTTTGACACGCTAACCCCCCTAGGTGATTTTTTGGGCTACCCCTCGGATGTGCTTGACCAAGCCACCATCGTGACCGCCAATACACCCAATGAGAATGCCAAAGTCCTGTTTGGCATCGAAGACACCCCCATTATGGTGCGGCAAACGCTTGGCTTGGGAACAGTGGATTTTGTGGCGCTTGACCCCCAGACCGAACCCCTGCGCTCCTATACGGATACCGACGCCATTTGGTACAGCCTTTTGGTGAATGGGCAGGTGCGCCCCAGTTGGTCATATGGGTTTGCCGATTGGGGCATCGCCAACGACGCCTCGCGCATTATCACCGGGTTTGATCTTCCGTCAGTGCTGCAACTGATTGGATTTTTGATCTTATACATCGCCCTGATTGGCCCGATTAATTATTATGTGCTGCGCTGGATTGGCAAACGCGAACTGGCATGGTTTACGATTCCGGCATTGATTCTGGTATTTACCGCACTGGCCTATTTCACCGGGTTTAGCCTACGCGGCAGTTCCGCCACTGTCAGCCATCTTTCCATTGTGCAAGTATTCCCCGATAGTGATACCGCCCGTGTAGATGGATTGGTGGGGGTGTTTTCGCCGCGCCGTACCAGCTATGATCTCGAAGCACCTGCCGGAATCACCCTGCGCACGCTGCCCGGTTTTCACGATTCAAACTTAGGTATTGACCAGATTAGATTGGTCGAGACCAACGCCTATCGGATCGAGGATTTACCAGTTGACGCGGGGATTATCACGAGTTTCACCACCAGCGGCTATATCCCGGCGCAACATCTCGAAGGGGAAGCGGTTTGGCAAATCGGCAGCAGCCAAGATGCCCATTTAAGCGGCAGTGTCACCAATTCACTGGATTTTGATTTTGAAGATATGGTGATCCTTGCCAAAGATGGATATTTCGCGTTGGGGGATGTCCCTGCCGGCGCGACCGTGCCCTTTGATTTTCCGGTTAATTTCGCGACACCTACATGGCTACCATTGGGCAACCGCACCGAATACAATGCACCTTTCCTTTATTATGCCTATGGGAGCAGTTTTTCTAGCTTCGCAAGTTATGGGTGTACCAGCCGACCTTTGAATGATACCGCATCGCAAATCATGACAAACAAGCAGTACGACTGTTTTGGCTCAAGCACCGATGACAATGAACGTCGGCTGCGGCGTCGGGCATTGCTGGCCTCTGCTATCAATAATGAAATTGACCTCAGCGGCGGACGCGGGGGTTCGGTCTATGCGGTGGGTTGGGCCGAACAGCCCGCCTTCGAAATCGCGGTTGAGGGGACGGAGCAAACCAGCAAGTATGAAACGCTCTATATCTTCAAGCTCAATTCCCGTTATGTCGCCACCGACAACACAGCGGTCATTATTCCGCCGGGATTACAGACATGGACGATTGCTGACCAGACCAATGCTGCGACCCGCGTGGACAGCTCACCTTATCAGATTGACCTATTGAGTCCGGATGAGCAGGCGGTTTTTAGATTTGCCCCATTAAATGACATCCCCCTTGCCACGATCAACCAGATAGATTTCTACACCAGTCTCCAAGTACCCAACACTGATGTTGAATTTGCGTTATGGAATTGGCAAACGCAAGAATGGCTGGTGTTGGAAAATATGGAACGGCTGGCGACCACCATCACCAGCGGGGAAAGTTATGGCCTTAGCTTGGCAGGTGAAGCACTCCAACCCTTTATCGGCCCGGGTTTTGCGGTTCAGGTCAGGGTACGAACACCAAACAGCCTTGCCACCCAAAGCTATAGTGGCATTATCGAGTCCATTGAAATCACGATGCAAGGACAATTTGCGAATTAGAATTTTGGAAAAGGACACCCACCATGTCTATTGATAAACCTGAAGTCATGGAAACCAGCAGCAGTGAGGCCGTCGCCGAGACCCCTATTTTGACGGAGGTCTTGCCAGAACTGCCCACCGTCACCGATGAGCAAGATTTGATTATTGAGACACGCGGTTTGAGTAAGCGATATGGTCGTTTGCAAGCGATCAACAATCTCAATTTGCAAGTCCCACGTGGCGCGATTTATGGCTTTGTCGGGCCAAATGGCGCGGGTAAAACCAGCACTATGCGGATTTTGACGACCCTCATGAAGCCCTCTGGCGGTGAAGCCTACATCAACGGCTATTCAGTAATATCCACCCCGCGTGAAGTCCGGCGCTCGATTGGCTACATGCCCGACTTCTTTGGGGTGTATGAAGATATGAAAGTTTGGGAATATCTCGACTTTTTTGCGGCCTGTTATGAAATCCCCGAAGCCCAGCGACCCGGCCTTATCAACGACTTATTAGAATTGGTAGACCTTGCCCACCGCCGCGATGATATGGTGGACAAACTGAGTCGCGGTATGAAGCAGCGGTTGTGTTTGGCCCGCACACTGGCCCATGACCCGCAGGTGCTAATTTTGGACGAACCCGCCTCCGGTCTTGATCCGCGTGCCCGTATCGAAATCCGCGAACTGCTGATTGAACTTGCCAAAATGGGCAAGACTATCTTCTTCTCCTCCCATATCTTGGCGGACGTGAATGAAATCTGCACTCATATCGGCATTATCGAAGCCGGTCAGATGGTGGCACAAGGGCCGATTAAAGCCATGCGCCAACAACTGATACCGCATCGCGTCTTGATTATCACCTTATTGGGACGGATGGACGACGCCAAAGAAGCCCTGCTGCATGTTGAGGGGGTGTTGGGCATTGTGGATTTGCCACCCGAAGACGGCAAGACCCGTATCAAGGTCGAGTTTTCGGGTGAAGATTTGCGGATGAGCGAGATGCTGCAAGCCTTGACCAGCAAGGGGATTCCAGTGGTCAATTTCGCCGAGGAATCATCCGATCTCGAAGCGGTCTTTATGAAAGCCACCAAAGGCATCGTATCGTAATTTATTGTTAAAAGGATGGCCCGATGGAAACCCCGGCGAATCGTTCGCGTATCTCCCTAAATCCGCTGCGGCCCTTGCTGCGCAACCCGGTCGCACTCAAAGAACTGCGGGGACGGATGCGCGGCCCGCGTGCCTTTGTGGTATTAACCTGCTATCTCATCGTGGTGGGTGGTTTTACGACTCTGCTCTATATCGCGGGGACAGCCGCCACTTATAGCACGACTGGCGAGGTAGACGGCGGGACGTTGGGGCGTGTCTTGTTCGGCAGCGTGGTCGCCATCGAGCTATTTCTGGTGACTTTCATTACCCCCGCCTTCACGGCTGGTTCCATTAGTGGTGAACACGAAAGCCAGACCTACGATTTGTTACGCACGACGCTTTTGCCCGAACGCCAATTGGTATTTGGCAAGTTGTTTTCGGCACTGGCCTATGTGCTGCTGCTGTTGTTGGCGGCAATCCCCCTCCAAAGTATCGCGTTTTTGTTCGGCGGGGTAGATGTGGAAGAAATCTTTATCTCATTGCTGGTGCTGCTGGCAACCGCGATATTTTTGGGCAATATCGGCGTATATTATTCCGCCATGACACACCGCACCCTGCGTGCCAACATCATGACCTATGTCACCATTCTTGCCGTGATTCTGGTGACAACCGCCGGGGCAGTGATCGCCCTCGCGATTGTGGAAGGGCTTGACCCTTCGACCAGCACCAGCGGCTCGGAATGGTTTTTATTGGTGGCGCGGGGGATTTTTGTCTGTCTCAATCCATTAACCACCTTATTGTCAACGCAGCAATATCTGGTGAATCAGCAAACGCTTTTTACCTTTAAATACACCTTTACCGACGGGACGACCACTACCCTACCCTCGCCTTGGATTACGTTTACCGTCTTCTATCTGGCGCTATCGGTAGTAGTATTTTTTGCGACCACCCGCCACCTAAAACGCATCGAGGGATAAAAATTTGGGAACATTTCGTCAGGGCAAGGCGTAGTATTATCAGAAATAGGTGTTATCGGGCCACCCATGATTTTGAGTGAATAGGGTATTGTAATGCAGAACATTTCTTCGCTCCCCCAAGCCAGTGAACCGCAGCAGGCCAGCCCCGCCGCGCTGATGAACATGCAAGATTTTTTGCAGTGGCATCTGCGTCGCTGGAATAATCGCCTGCGCCTGACCCGCCTCTTTGTGTGGGTACCGCGTGGCTTGATGGTTGGTGTCATCGTCAGTCTCGCTATCGCCACCGCCTCACGCCTCTATCCTTGGTTGGTGAAAGATGAACTGATACGCCTCTCGCTGATGATCGGTGGGGCCAGCGCCCTATTGAGCATTGTTGGGGTCTGGTTTTGGCCGCGCCCATTGGCTAAATCGGCCCGCCATTTTGATCAACATTTCGGTTTACAAGAACGCCTAAGCACGGCGGTGGAATTGACCAGTGGGCAAATTGACGCCCCCCAGATGATGATAGATTATCAGATGGAGGATACCCGTCGCGTCGCCAACAGCGTGCAAGCCAAACGCTATTTACCTGTCGCAATCAACTGGCCCGAAGTCGCTATGCTGCTTATGGCGGTTATCGGGTTAATCCTAGCGATTGCGCTCAAAAATCCGCTATACGATGAAGTGCGAGAACGTGAAGCACTTGACGCTACGATTGCTCAACAGATTGACGCCCTCGAACAAGCCAAAAATGAAATTGAGAGCAACCCCAATCTGACTGAAGAAGAAAAAGACACCCTGACCGAGCCGCTTGATGAGGCCATTGAAACCTTGAGCCAGGATGGCATCTCGCAGGAAGAAGCTGTTGCCGCCCTTGCCGAAGCTGAAAAAGAATTACAGGAATTGGCTAGCGGCATGAGTCAGGAAGAACAGCAGGCTAATCAGCAAGCGGGTGAACAACTCAGCGATAGCTCATTAACCGACCAAGTGGGTGAACAACTGGCGGATAATAATTTGGATGCCACCGCTGATGAGTTAGACCAATTGGCGGACGATCTGGACAATATGTCGCCTGAAGAACAACAGGAGGTCGCCGACCAACTGGAAGAAGCCGCCGAGGCGCTAGAAAATACCAATCCGGCAGTCTCCCAACAAATGCAGCAGGCCGCCGACGCCCTCCGCAATGGGGATGTTCCGCAGGCTCAAGAAGCCCTTAATCAGGCCGCCGAGACGCTCCGCCAGCAAGATCAGGCCAATCAGAATAACGCCCAAGCCCAAGCTGCCGAGGAAGCCGCCAATCAGGTTGAAGAAGGTCGCCAAGAAGTAACCGAACAAGGCCAAGAGGGTGAAGGTCAACAACCCGGTGAGGGTCAGCAACCCGGCGAAGGTCAACAGCCCGGTGAGGGTCAACAACCCGGTGAGGGTCAACAACCCGGTGAGGGTCAACAACCCGGTGAGGGTCAACAACCCGGTGAGGGTCAACAGCCCGGCGAAGGCCAGCAACCCGGCGAAGGCCAGCAACCCGGTGAGGGTCAACAACCCGGTGAGGGTCAACAACCCGGTGAGGGTCAACAGCCCGGTGAGGGTCAACAGCCCGGTGAGGGTCAACAGCCCGGTGAGGGTCAAACCGAAGGACAATCCTCACAACCGGGTACGGGTGGACAATCCGGTCAATCAGGTGGTTCTGGTGCAGGTGAGGGCTCTGGCGGCGAGGGTGTTGATAACCCAACCGGAGAATCTGGCGCACAGCCGGGTGATGCTGACAACAGCCCCGGTAATGATGACATGCGTGATTATGAATCGGTCTATTCACCCACCCGCATTGGCGAAGATGGCGAAGGTGAACAGGTCGGGGTTAATGGGCAACCCACCGATAACAATGGTGAAGCCCTCGAACCCGGCGATTTTAATGAAAACTTTGATAGCGAATCCACTGTGCCCTATCAAGAAGTCTTCCGCGATTACGAAGAGGCCATGCAGGAGGCCCTCGAAAGTGGGTATATCCCAATTTCACTACGGGACATCATCCATGCCTATTTCTCCTCACTAGAGCCGTAAACTCGATTTCAAAGGGGCAGGGTATCATCATAAGCACTGCCCCTCCCATGCTGCAATTCGGCTAAAAAAATGGTTTCGGGTAAAATGAAAGGGGTATGTTGCCCATTTACCATCCAACGTGCCGAGGAGAAAACCGGGTGCGCCGTATTAGCGTTATACAACCTGATCGTCGCAGGGGTGTTTCTATTGCCCGAATCGCTGCGCCGGGAATTTTCATTGGCCTGATGCTGTTGATGTCTGGCTGCATCCGTCCCAACAACACCCCCCCAACCGTCACGCCGGGCGGCCCGATTGTGATAACACCACCCTCGGTAAACCAAACGCCGGGTGTCATCACTGCGAATCCAAGCATTAACCTGATTCGTATGGAAGCCTTTGTGCAGTCCTATGGCGCACAACCCATCCCCGGCAGTACCCGCACTTGGGCCGAAACCACCTATCTGCAAGATTTGATTGTGGGGATCGCCTTCCAAAATCAGAGCGGATTGGCTTGTATCGGGGTCGGGATTGGCAATCATGATGGCGGGCAAAATTCAACCGGGGCGATCAACCTGATTAATGTCTTTAACGGTGGCTATCACTGCATCGGCAGCGCCGCCGAACTAGGCGTAGCAGGTCAATGGCTGGTCACCGACAGCCGGGGCACGCCGCTGATTATCTTCGCGGGTCAAATCTTCTCCCCGACTGCTCAAAGTATCGTGCTGCTGTTTCCCGATGGCACAGAATATCGCACACCCCTCACCGACGGTAGTTTCATATTGTTAGACGACTCGCTAAATTTCCCCTCCGAGGTCAGCGTGCGTGATGCTGCCGATCTTGAACTAGGGCGGATTGGGATTCCAGTCAGTCCGCAAGGATAGCGTAGAACCGGAGTCGGGGTAAATCAGTACACTTGGTACATAATTGGATGGACAAAGCAATTTGTCAAAAGTAGGTAAAGGAATTTTGGGATGTCAGACGCACCAATGATTGGCGAAATTACTGCTGAAGAATTTTCCATCAACGCACGGGCCATCTACGACGAAGTACGCAAGGTCATCGTCGGACAAGGTGAACTGATTCGCAGTGTGTTGATTTGTGTCATCACCGGACGCCATGCGCTGCTGGAAGGTGTGCCGGGATTAGGCAAAACCATGCTGATCCGCACCCTTGCCGACACCATGAGCCTGAAATTTTCGCGTGTCCAATTTACCCCCGACCTCATGCCCTCGGATATTGTCGGGACGAATGTGATGGAAACCACCGACGGCGGACACCGCGAATTTCGCTTCCAACCCGGCCCGGTCTTCACCAATCTGCTGCTGGCGGACGAAATCAACCGCGCCACACCCAAAACCCAATCGGCCTTGTTAGAGGCTATGCAGGAAAAAATGGTGACGGTCGCTGACCACACCTATCGTCTACAAGCGCCCTTTTTTGTGCTGGCGACCCAAAACCCGTTGGAGATGGAAGGCACTTACCCGCTGCCTGAAGCCCAATTAGACCGCTTCATGTTCAAGATTAACGTCCCCTTCCCCTCTGCCGACGAATTGACCGAGATTTTCCGCCGCACCACCAGCAGCGAAACCGCCGAATTGCAGGCGGTCGTCACTGGTGAACAAATCAACGCGATGGGGAATCTGGCCCTGCAAGTGCCGATTGCCTCCCACGTCAATGAATATGTGGCCCGGTTGATTGTGGCGACCCATCCTGAGAGCCCGACTGCCCCCGACAAGGTGCGCCGCTATGTACGTTATGGTTCCAGTCCACGCGGCGGTCAGGCGATTATTTTGGGCGCTAAGACCAACGCCTTGCTCGAAGGGCGCTATAACGTCTCATTCGAGGACATCCGTTCCATCGCTACCCCGTCTCTACGCCACCGCCTGCTGCTCAATTTTGAGGGCCAAGCGGAGGGCATCACCACCGATCAGGTTATAGACGAATTATTGGATCAGGTATCCACTGGAAGCTAAACCTAATCATTTACGCCGCTGAACATCGCACCGTCAATTAAGGAGGGCGTATTGGCAACTCCCGTTATTGAAACTGAAGGGCTTACCAAGATTTTTGGCCGCCTGCGTAGTCCCAAACTGGCGGTTGACCATATCCATTTTCGGGTCGAGCCGGGACAGGTCTATGGCTTTTTGGGGCCAAATGGCGCAGGCAAAAGCACCACCATTCGCATGATGCTGAACCTGATGCACGCCAGCGATGGCAAAGCCCTCATTTTTGGCGAAGACCCCCGCAAAAAACCGGAAATTCTGTTCCGCGTCGGGTCATTGGTCGAAGGCGCGACGTTTTATCCCTATCTGCGCGGCTGGGATAACCTGAAAGTCGTCGGCAACAGTCGCGGCGGGTTTGATGAAGCACGCGCCAAACAACTGCTGCAATTTGTGGGGTTGGTCGGCAGCGAACGGGTACGGGTTAAAGCCTATTCGACAGGTATGAAACAGCGATTAGGGATTGCCGCCGCCCTGCTCAATAATCCCGATCTGGTCATCCTCGATGAGCCAACCAACGGCATGGATCCATCCGGTATCCGCGAGATGCGCCAATTTATCCGTGACCTCGCCTATAAGTATGGCAAAACGGTCTTTTTGACCAGCCACCTGCTGAGTGAAGTCCAACAAACCAGTGACCGCGTAGCCATCATCAACAAAGGCAAGATCGTGGTTGAAGGGCTGATTGAAGAACTGCTAAATCAAGAGGAGCAGTTGGAGGCCGAAGTCGGTTCATTGGAACAAGCCAAGACCGCCCTCCAAGAACGCTGGCAGGTCGCCCATTCGACTGTGCCGAATGAACACAATAAGCTACGGATCAAAGCCAGCCGCAATGATGCCCCCAGTATTGTACGGCGCTTGGTGGAGCAAAATGTGGATGTATTCAGCATCGCCCCCATCCGCCAATCATTGGAAGATTATTTCCTAGAAGTCATCGGGGATGATTCAGCCCAACCCAGCATATCGCCCCTACCCACAGGAGCAAACCGCCATGCTTAATTTGTTCCGTGCCGAATGGAAAAAAACCACCGGAAATCGTTTACTGGTTGGCTGCACTGTTTGGATTTTCCCGGCTTTCGGTTGTGCTGCGGTCATGTTGTTTTCGATCATACTGCTTGCCAGCGGTGAAGCGCGACAGGAATTTATTGCCGACCCGCCGCGCTGGGATGATATTGGTGTCGGGGTTTGGGGTATCGCCAATTTCCCCATCAGCCGCCTGTTTCTCATCAGCTTTGCTGCCACCCTTTTTGCCGGGGAATATCAATATCAGACCCTAAAATCGGTGCTGCCGGGTAATCAGCGGTTGCAATTGATTGTTACCAAATTTGTGACCATGACAGCCTTTATCGTGATGGCATTCATCGCCATGATTGTGATTTTGGTTGCTGGCTTCGGCATCGTCTGTTTGATCTTTGGGGCCGATTACCCGCCCTCGCTCACGGGCAGTTCAGTCGGGGAATTTTTAAGCGACCTTCTATTGAACGCCTCTATCACATTTGCCTCGACCCTGATTTTTGCTGGCATCGCGGCACTGGTGTCCATCCTGACCCGTTCAATTTTATTCGGCGTCATGGCAAGTGTCTTTTTAGCCCTGCTGGAGAGTTTGGGGTTAATTTTTGGGCTTGTCATCATTGCCGCCATCACCCGGATCGAATCCGTCACAGACCTCTATTTGCTGACCCCTACCTACAATTCCGCCAATATTTTGCAGTGGGTCAATGAAAACGCCCCTTCGCCGCCGATTGTGGAAGGGCGCGGCACATTGGGGTTATGGGAATCGGTTGCCGTCTTGGGCTTCTGGGTGATATTGATGGTGGGGCTTTCTGTTTTTTCATTCCAGCGGCAAGACATTCAATAGTGGTATCACAAGGAATTTGAACTATGGGCGCACGACCCACCTATCAAAAGATTTTTGACCCCGCCACCCTCCGCAAATTTGAGCAGTTGTCGCTGGTTGCCAGCCAAGTGCGAGCCGGGGTGATGAAAGGGGAACGCCGTTCTAGCAAACGCGGGACGAGTATTGAATTTGCCGACTATCGGGATTATGTCAAAGGTGACGACCTGCGCCGGGTGGACTGGAATATTTTCGCCCGTCTGGAACGCCCTTTTATTAAATTGCTTGAGGAAGAAGAAGACCTTTCGGTACACTTCATGATTGATTCTTCGGGCAGCATGGACTGGCCTCGCGGCGGCGCAAATCGTGACCATCACAAATATGTCTGGTCGCTGCGTGGTTTGGCGGGTCTGGCCTATCTGTCATTGGCAACAGGCGACAATGTGCAAATTACGGCCCTACGTCAAGAAAAGGTACAAAAATGGGGGCCACATCGTGGACGCCCCTATGCCCTGCCGATGCTGTCGGCCCTAGAAAAATTCTATACACGCGGCGATACCCCGTTTGATACCCTCCTAAAGGATTACGCCCTACGCACTACCCGCGCTGGCCTGTGTATTATCTTCAGCGACATGATGACCCCCACCTACCGTGATGGCCTCAGCGCCTTGCAGGGGCGGGGCTTTGAGGTGGCGCTGATTCATGTTCTTTCCCCGGATGAGGTCAATCCACCGCTGACAGGCGATTTGCGGCTAATGGATGTGGAAACAGGTGTGCCGCAGGAAGTGACGATTGACGGCGGCATGATTCAGCTTTATCAGGAACGGCTGTTGGCGTGGCGACAGGAAATCGGTGAATTTTGCCTGCGCCGAGGGGTGCATTATGTGCCGATTGAAACCAGCACGCCGTGGGAAGAACTGATTTTGTATAACCTCCGACGGCTTGGAGTGGTCAAGTGAGTGAACCCCGGTTGCACAGTTTGTCCATTAGAGCATTTCACAGCAGGGGCGGCACACCAACCGCCTCGGCCTTTCATGTGACACGTTTGCTCTGGGCAAGCTGGGTGCTGGTGATTTTGTTGGGTGGGTTCAGCCTCAGTTTATGGCGGTTGGATGCCGAAAGTATCTGGCATGATGAGGGTTGGTCAATTCGGGCGATGCGCGGCCCGTTCACCACACCGGATGACAACACCCCCTATCTGTATTACACCTATTTGCATATGTTATGGCGCTTGGGCATCGGCGAAACACCCTTTGCCATGCGCTATGGCTCGGTGCTGCTTGGATTATTGACGGCGGCAATGGCGATGCGGGTGGTGGGTCAGTGGTTTGGGCGACCAGCCGGATTAACGGGTGGAATTCTAGTGGCGACCTCTCCGCTGTTGTGGGAATATGCCCAAGAAATCCGCGCCTATGTTGCTGTGCCGTTGGTGGGATTGGTGCTGCTGTGGGCCATTGACCGTGTTTTGAAGTATACCCCTGCTCAAACCATCCCGATTTCGGTTTGGCTGACGGTGTGGTCTGCCGAGATTATTGGTCTCTATACCCATAACCTCGTCGTGCCGCTGATCATTTGGCTAAATGTGGCGGCGGGGGTCGTGTGGCTGGGGCGGCGCGATTGGCGGCACATGGTCATCTGGGCTGGATTACAAAGTGGCCTGATTGTCGCCTATATTCCTTGGTTACTCACCCAAGCGCCATCGGGCACACCGCTGAATTCACCGCCGGAAATTGGCTTTGGGCTGGTACGCGACATCTGGCACAGCTATTTTTTGCCCTCCCTGCCCCAACTGCGTGACACAGATGACATGCTTTTACTTGACCTTGCGGGGTTACTTGCCATCGGGCTAGGGGGCGTATTGGCGATTTTGCAGCGCACCCACCGCACATGGCTCTTGATTTCGCAAGCGATATTCGTGCCGCTATTCAGCACCACCTTGATTCTGCAGGCACATATTGATTTTCACCCACGCTATTATGTTGCGGCGGTTCCGGCAGCCCTGTTGATTATGGTGGCAGGCATCGCGGCCCTCGAAAAACCGGGGCATAAGGCGACCCTTGTCGGTTATGCTGTCCTGATTACCGGGGCGATCAGTCTGACCTCGGTGAGCTTGAATAGAATCGCTGACAACCGCACCTATCAACATGATGATTTTGCAGCGCTAGCCCGTTATTATGCGACATTGCCAGAGGATGCGGTGATTCTTATCCCGTTTAACCGCGAACCCGCCCTGCAAGATTATTACGCGGAAAAATTCGGCATACAGGCCCGGTTTATCAACATGCCGCTGTATTCAGACGCCGATGCCGTGATACGCCGCTTGCAGCCCCTTACGACGGGCCGCCATATCGAATTTTTGACGTGGTTTCAACTGCCCGCCGATGTGCGCGGCATGTATCCGTGCCTGTTGAGTGTATCTAGTTCGGCTATCACCCTGCCCCAGACCTATTTCGGGCTAGAGACTATCGGCTATCAACTTGACGGGTTTTCGGATTTCCTTCCCCTAGAGACCAACCCGCGTTATCACGAAATTGAGTTACAGGGCGCTCGTTGGATGGCTTCATCCAATGGGGTAGTCTGTGTTGAAACGGCATGGGAGCTATCCAGCGCGACCCATGCGGATTGGAAAACGGCGGTTTCATTTTTGAACCCCCTTGACACAATCATTGCCCACAGCGATGCACCCATTACCCGCCGCGACCAAACCCCCACCTCCGAGTGGCAACACGCTGACCAAGGGGCGGCTTATAATCTGGTCTATTTGCCAGAGGGAGCGCCACCTATCGAATACCCGTTGGAAATGACGGTGTATAGTGAGGGCCAACCATCGGGCATTGATGTGCTATCGGCGGAGGGTGGGCCAATTGGAAAAGCCTATCGGTTCGCCAATGCCCTTCCATTAACCAACCAGCCTTTTGCCGCCGACACAGTTGCCCAAATGGTGGAAACCAATTCCCGAACACGAGTTCTGGATGGTATCACCCCACTAGAGTTAACCCTGCGGCTGTATGGCCCGGACATTACCCCTAACGCGGATGGTATGGTCAACATCTATCTACGTGGAAAGGGCGAAGTCGGTGGCCCAATCGCTTGGGAACTGCACACCCTCGCGCCTTATGGGTATCTTTCGTGGCATCGTTTCGAAATCCCGCCGGATGCACCTGACGGCTTGGTCGGGTTGTGGATTGAAAATGAAGAATGGATTCCCTTTACGCTTAGCAAAATTGAACACACGTTTGAACGACCGACGTTTTCGACACCCGTTGATGCCGAATTCCCCAATGTCGGGATGTTGATAGGGGCTACCGTTCCGCTAACTACCTTTTCGGTTGCGAGGGACTACGCCCCTACCATTACGTTGATTTGGCAGGCATCACAGGCGACGGAGAGCCGCTATATGGTGTTTGTTCAGCTGCTCAGTGCCGAAGGGCGTTTGTTGGCCCAAAGTGACAGCGAACCCGCCGGATTTGCCCGACCCACCACGACATGGGTGGCGGAGGAATACATCGGAGACAACCATAGCCTGAACTTCCGAGTAGATGAGTATGTAGAAAACTACAGCGGGTCGGCCTACTTCATCGTGGGCCTATATGACCCAGCGACATTTGAGCGCGTGACCTTAACAGACGGTCAAGATTTCGTTCGGTTGCCATTGGAGATTACAGTTGTTAGGGAATGAGGCGTAAAAATTGAGTGGTCTAGGTTTTGTTACACCCGCCTTGTTGGGATTAAGCGCCCTCGCCATCCCGATTTTTTTGCTGTATATGCTGCGGCTGCGGCGTACCGATATGCCGATTTCGAGTACGTTTTTGTGGCAGCAGTTGATTCGTGACCGCGAAGCCAATGCCCCTTGGCAGCGATTGCGCCCCAATTTGCTGATGCTGTTGCAACTGCTGATTTTGGCGGCATTGGTGTTGGCACTGGCCCGCCCGTTTGCCGAGGTGGACACCCTAACCACTGGACGGATTGTGCTGCTGTTAGATGCCTCCGCCAGCATGACCGCCACCGACATGGATGGGGGTCAAACACGCTTTGAGGTCGCCCAAGAAATCGCGCTGGATACGGTCAATACATTGGGCAGCGACGACACCATGACTGTGATTCGGGTCAGCGAAGTGCCGGAAGTTCTAGCCGCCGCCTCGCGTGACCGGAGTGTCCTCCGCCGTGCGATCCGGGATGCCGAACCTAGCACCGTCAGCGCCGATTGGCAAAGCGCCCTGACATTGGCAGCAGCGGGTGGACGTGGCGTGGATAATTTGCGAGTCGTCGTGCTCAGCGATGGCGGTCTGCCACCCAATTTGCCCGAAATCCCCGGCAGGGTCATTTATGAAAAGGTCGGGCGCGAGGATGACAATTTTGCGCTGACAGCCCTTTCGGTGCGAGCACTCCCCGATACACTGCCCCAATTATTTGCCCAAATCAGCAACTATGGCAGCAGCGACATTGAGGTCATTTTCGCGGTGGATCTGGATGACGAATTGTTTAACGCTCTGCGCTACGAGGTACCCGCGCAAAGCAGTATTGATGTCAACATGAACGACCTGCCTGCCAATTTTACCCGCGTCAAGGCTTCAATCAGTCGCCCAACCAATTCCAGTGTGCCGGATTATGTCGAGAGTGACAACGTGGGTTATGCGGTCTTTAGTCCGGGTGGTACGGGTAAAGCATTGTTGGTGACCGAAGGCAACCGCTTTCTCGATCAGATTTATTCGCTACTCTCAGGTATTGAGCTCACTACCGTAACCCCCGATCAAGGACTGCCAGTCGGTGATTATGACCTCACCATTTTGGATGGCTGGCTACCGACGGATGATCTGCCCAAAGGCGACTTATTGATTATTGACCCATCCAGCAGCAGTGTTCTGTTTGATGTGACCGGGGAAGGCTCAACCCCAACGATTGACCCAGCATCGGGTGGATTGACCGACCTCGACAATGCGATTACCCGTTTTGTAGATTTTCGCACGGTCAATATCCGCAAATTCCGCACGATTGAACGGGCGGATTGGGCCAGCACCCTCATTCAGACCGCTGAAGGTGCGCCGCTACTGTTGGCAGGTGAGTTTGAAGGCCAGCAGATCGCGGTTTTGACTTTTGCCCTGCAAGATTCCGACCTACCCCTGCAATTGGCATGGCCGATTCTGGTCGCCAATTTGTCGGAGTGGTATCGGCCTCAACGAGCGATCAGCACTGTGGGGGACAGCCTGCCCCCCGGTTCACCCATCACCATCCGCCCGACCGTCGAAGCTGACGCAATTGTGGTGGAACGACCAGACGCTGAAAAAATGACACTCGAACTCACCAATTCGGCCCAAGTCATTTATGCCGATACCAGTCAGACCGGCTTATACCAAGTCGAGGTCAAATTGGGTGACGATGTAGTACAGCGGGACGCCTTTGCCATCAATCTATTCGACCCTGCCGAAAGCACCATTGCCCCGCGTGATGAACTCACCATTGTCACCGCTGAAGGCGAAACCCGTATCAGCAGCACGACGGCAGAAGAAAAGGGTCGGCGTGAATTGTGGATGATTATCGCCAGCGTGGGGTTGCTCATTTTGGGCATCGAATGGTGGTATTATCATAGAAACTTGAGCCGCAAACCCAAGGTACTGATTGGGCAATCGTTTAGTGCGAATACAAAACCCGCCCCGCGCCCACGTTGGAAAATTTGGGCAAGCCGGACCCGTTAACGATAGCAAGTATTGGTAAGAACGGTAGAATCCAATGAGTATTTCAAATCCGAGCGCCCTGTTTTTACTGCTGCTCATCCCCATCTTCATCCGCATCGGATGGCCTCGTCTTGCCTATCGTCGCCGCCGTGATGCCCTCGCGTTGGGGATACGGGTGCTGCTGGTGCTGTTGATTATTTTGGGAATGGCTGATGTTGAAATTCGCCGTGCCGCCGATAAGTTGGCGGTGGTGTTTCTGGTAGACGTGTCCGACAGTATGGACGCCGCCGCCCAGAAAGCCGCCCTCGATTTTGTGCGCGATTCGATTGCGGAAATGAATCAGAACGACCAATCCGCCGTCGTATTGTTCGGCGCGAATGCTCAAGTCGAACACCCGATGGATGAGTTGGTCAATTTATCACCCCAACCCGGCAGTCTGCCCACCACCGTCACCCTCAACACCGACCTTGCCGAAGCGATCCGTTTGGGCATTGCGCTTTTCCCCGCCGACACCGCCAAACGCATGGTGATTTTGAGCGATGGGATAGAAACCGTCGGGGATGCTGAACAAGCCGCCCAACTCGCTGAGGCGACAGGTATCCAGATTGATTATGTGGCCTTTGCCCGCCAGCGTGCGCCGGAAATCTTGGTCAGCAACGTCCGCGCCCCTTCGCAGGTCAGCCAAGATGAACCCTTTGACCTGATTGTGACCATTGAAAGCGAAACCGATACCCGCGCCGAACTGCGTGTATTATCGGGCGGGGTCGTTATCTATAACACCGAAGTCGAGTTGGAAGCAGGCACAAAGCGCTATTCCATTGGCCCAATTAACTCGCCGCGCACAGGTTTTGTAGATTTCCGTGTCCAAATTGAACCCCTGAGCGTGGATGGCTTCTACAAAAATAATGAACTTTCGGCCTTCACCCGTATCACCGGACAGCCGCGTATTCTGTTGGTCGCCAGTGACCCCGCCGAGCTTCAATATTTGCAGCCTGCCCTAGTGGGGACTGGCTTTGAAATTGACACCATTATCCCCGACGACCTGCCGATGGGTCTGGCGGCGCTCAGCCAATATAGCAGCATTATCATGGCAAACGTCTCGGCCACCTCCCTGCTGCCCGACCAGATGGAACTCCTCAAAATTTATGTGCGCGATTTGGGTGGCGGTCTGGTGGTCGTGGGTGGCCCCAACAGCTATGGTGTCGGTGGGTACTTCGAAACGCCACTGGAAGAAGTGCTGCCTGTTGAAATGCGGATTCGTGATCAAACCCGTATCCCGCAATTGACCATGCTATTTGTAATTGACCGTTCCGGTTCGATGGAAATTGCCGGGCCAAGCGGGGTGTCGAATCTGGAGCTGGCTAAAGAAGCCATCATTCGCTCGTTCAACTTCTTGAATGATTATGACCGGGCCGGGGTATTGTCGTTCGACAGCCAAGCCTTCTGGGTCTTGGATATTCAAGAAATGGGCGACGTCGTTCATCGTCAAGCCATGACCGATGAAGTGGGACGGTTGCGCCCCGGCGGTGGTACGGATATTTTTGGGGGTCTGACCGCTGCTAGTCGCGTTTTGCCAGAGGATCCCTCCACCCTAAAACACATCATTTTGCTGACCGACGGGGGTGCGAGTGAGATCGGCATCACGGAATTGGTCGGGCGTATGTTTGATAACTACGACATCACGACTTCGGTGATTGCAGTCGGCTCGGATTATGCCCGTTGGTTGGAACGCCTACCGCCGCGTGGGGGGGGTAATTTCCATGTGACCAGCACCATCGAAAACATCCCGGCGATTTTTGCCGCCGAGACGGTATTGGCGACGCGCTCCTATATTTTTGAAGAGCCATTCTTCCCAACCTTGACGGCCCGTAGCCCGATTATGGACGGTATTACCAGCACACCGCAGTTGCAGGGGTATATCGCCACGACTGAAAAAGACACCGCGACGGTGGTGCTGCGTGGGCCAGAAGAAGACCCCCTGTTAGCCCAGTGGCAATACGGGTTGGGTCGTTCGGTGGCCTTCACGTCAGACGCTACCGCCCGGTGGGGACGCGATTGGGTCAGTTGGGAGCAGTACACGCGCTTCTGGAATCAGGTGGTGCGCTGGACAATCACCGAAAGCAATAACAGCCAACTTGAAGCCTATGTTGAACAGCGCGGCGAACAGGCCGTCTTGGTGGTAGATGCCCGTGATGATCTGGGCAATTATCTTAACGACCTCGAATTAGAAGCCAATATCGTTACACCTGACCGCAGCACCATTAACACCGAGTTGCAGCAGGTCGCGCCGGGGCGATATGAAGCCGTCTTTACGCCTAACACCGAAGGCACCTATATTCTGACGGTGGCGGGTTCGACCCGTGAAGGCGCACCCATCGAAGCGACGGTTTCCCAAAGTACGGGCTGGGTACTGAGTTATTCACCGGAATACAGCCTTGCCGAACCGGACGAACTCTTTTTAGAGAAAATTTCTAACGGCATATCACTGGCTGGCAACCCCGCCGCCGCCTTTTTGCATAATCTTGACCATGAAGAAGCCGCCCGTCCGCTGTGGCCCTTTTTCTTAGGAGCAGCGGCCTTCCTCCTGATTGGCGACATTGCGGTGCGGCGTCTGGTGATTAATCGTAGCGATGTGGAACGGGCACGCGAAGGGCTGCGGCAGCGTTTTGGCATCAATCAACGGGCCTATCAGGAAACCGAAACCGCCGGGGTGATGGTCGGCCTCAAACAAGCCAAACGTCGCGTTTCGACACAAGATGAAAAGGAGCAACCAGCGCCAGAGGAACGCAAAGAACGTCCGCCTGTTGGAGCGCCTGTTGTCCCAACACCAGCGGCAACCGCCAGTGCCCTTGCCAAACGTAAAGCGGCTACTCCACCGATAGCCCCCACGTCAGCACCAACCACATCCACACCGCCTGTTTCTTCGGGGAATGTGACACCAGCCGCTTCGACTGCGCCAAAACCCGCCCCGACAGCGACGGTCGCCCCGCCACCACCGAAACCACAACCGACGCCTGCCAAAGTCAGCGGGGAACATTCGGCCTCACAACTGCTCAAGAAGAAACGCAGCGGGGATGAATAGCCCTTCGTCTAGTTAGGGGTAGGATGAAACTGACCTGCCCCATCTTTCAATAGGTGCAAATTTGAAGTCAATCACAATTCTGTTCGCCTTCGTGTGGATGGTCATGGTTACGGCCTGTTCCCTTTCCTCTACCCCACAAAAAACGTCGGTTCCCGCCACCAATACTCCTTTGCCGTCCTCCGCATGGACAGCGACCTTGCCCGGCGTGGAATATCGAACCATGTCGTACAAAAATCAATTTGACATAACCGTCGTGCGCCTTGACCCAGCCCAAGTTTATTTTCGGGCACATTACTACGCTGGTGACCCACGCAGTTTTTCGGAGTGGCGCACCGAGTTGGCAGATGCGGCGGTTTTTGTGAACGGCAACTTTTTCGATGAGAACGATCAAGCGATCGGACTGGTGGTGGCGGATGGCAACCCATATGGCTATTCGCTGCCCGATTTTGGCGGCATGTTTCAGATAGATGCCACCGGAATTATTCGGATGCGCTCATTGGCGGAAGAACCTTATCAAGGCGAATTATTGCAGCAGGCAGTACAAGGTTTTCCGATGCTGGTCAAAGCAGGCGGGGTGCGTGCGCCAAGCGGGGCAGGTTTTGACACACCTTCTCGCCGCACGGTCATTGCTCAAGATACGCAGGGGCGGATTCTGCTGATGTCGACAGGATTATCCGGTACAATCAGCTTGAATAATTTACAAGTATGGTTGCTCGACAGCGGCCTTGAGATAAACGTGGCCTTCAATTTGGACGGCGGGCGCTCCACTGGAATGATGCTGAATCGCCCCGGCCAAAACCCGCTGCTCATTCCATCAATCAGTGACCTACCTGTACTATTGGCGGTCTATGTGTACTAACGAGGATACCCATGCCTACTGTTATTAGAGTTTTGACCCCCGACGGTCTGCAAGAAGCCGACTATACGGCGGAATCACTGGCAGAAGCTGGTCATCATGAGCCAGATGGCATCTATACCATCACCCGCACCTATCGCAAAAATTACGCCCTCCTGTTGGATTCCCATCTTGATCGCATGGAAGAATCGGCACGCCTTGAAAATATCCCTCTAAAGCTAGACCGTGTTGCGCTGCGAACGGCCCTGCACTCTATGCTGGATGAGGCGGGCCATGAAAATGTCCGTTTTCGTGTGACCGTGCCCCGCCATCAACCCGATCACCTCATTTTGACAATTGAACCCTTCGCGGGTTGGTCGCCAGCGATGTATGAAAAAGGCGTGATGGTCGCTACAGTGCATATCGCCCGCCATAACCCTGCCGCCAAGACGAATGATTGGGTGGCCCAACGGGAAGCCGCCAGCGCCAGCATCCCCGCCAACGCCTTTCAAGGGATTATCGTGAACGATGAGGGCGCGCTATTGGAAGGGTTTAGCACCAATTTTTATGCCATTATGGATGGCAACCTGTACACCGCCGGGGAAGGCGTCTTAGGGGGTATCTCACGCAAAATCGTACTAGAAGTCGCGCCGACCATCTTACCGATTGAACTGCGGCCTATCAAAATGAATGAAATCAGCGCCATCAGTGAGGCCTTTGTCACAAGTGCCAGCCGGGGCATTGTGCCTGTCGTGCAAATTGATGAGCATATCATCGGCGCTGGCAAACCCGGCCCACTGACGCTTCAACTAAGGGCGGCCTATCTTGCATGGGAAGAAAACCACCTCGAACCGATTTGAGGGGTAGGTGAACCCACCCACCCCCCTTTTTATTTCCGATCTTTGACCCGATAGACTAATTTTAGCCCCGACCAAACCTCATCAATTGCGGCGACCTTGACATCAACGAGGCCATTTTCGAGCGCAATGTCACGCACTATATTTTCATCAAGGTCAGTCGGCATTTTGGCGGCTTTTTTGGGCCATGACACCCACACCATGCCATTTTGTTTAATGGCAGCTTTTAGAGTATCAAACTGCGCCAAAAATTCAGCACGGGAGGTCGTGAAAAATTGAATAAAATCCAAGTCTGCCCCTGCTTGGATAGATTCGCTGCGTTCAACACCATCGGGCAGTGGGCCAAGTGTAACATCGTAATTGGCAGGCGCGTTCAGAATAGCGATTTTCGCCCCCAGCTTGATGCCCAACTTATCAATCAATGATTTTTTGGAATAACCTGCCATGTTTGTTATACCTCTAGCTGATAATCCGCCATAGTTGCAGTAAGCCAAACGCGGCAATGATGACACCCGACGCCCGATTGACCCACAACAGCCAATTGGGGTTAAATTTGGCCCGCATCACGCCCACACCACCACTGAGCAAAAACCACCATGAGGCCGATCCCAAAAACACCCCGATGACCAAAATCAGCGCCGCGCCGAACTCAGGATGATCTTCCGCCAACCCGACCCCGGCGAAAATTCCGGCAAATGAGAGGATGGTCATAGGATTGGTGAGGGTATAGATGAAGGTTGAGCCATAGGCCGTCCACAAATTGCGCGATTCAATCTTGGCTTCTTCCGTCGCAGGCCGTGAGCGAATCGTCTTGATACCGAGGTACAGCAAAAAGCTGCCCCCGACGAGTTGAATCAGGTCAATACGGTCAATCAGCAAATTGGCAATAAATGTGACCCCGAAGGCCGCCATACAGCCATACAACATATCGGCGGTAGCTGCCCCCAAACCGGAAATTAAGCCTGCGATTCGACCATCCAGCAGGGTGCGCCGAATACACAGCACCCCAATCGGCCCGACGGGTGCGGCAATTGAAAAACCAATGAGCATCCCTTTAAATAGGAGTCCAATATCCATAACATGCCTCTTCTAAAGTGTATAAAGCGTCCAGAACTTAATGAACCAGTTTTTGAGACTGATTTCGCGGTACGATGGGTTGAGTGAAAAGTGGGTGTTGGTCAGATGAGCCGACGCTCACCATATGACGTGAAGTTATTTCCGGCTTTTCCAGCCGGCTTGGTTTTGGTTATTCTGGATGAAGAGGCGGTTATCCAGAAACATGCTGACCCAATACCAATCAAATGTAGGGTGTGATTACAAAAAGCGAGTATAGGTATTTTCGGGGGGATGTGTCAAGCAGTTTGTAAAAAAGGCCCAAAGCGACTTATCTCCTTGAGCCTCTCGAAATTGCGATGCGCTATTTCAAATCAACGCACTATGTAAACAAGCGGAACTTCAGCATCCAACAGCCAGTTCATCAATTCTATATCCTCAGGAGACATTTTCAGTGTCGCAGTTATAAAATTCCCAGATTGGGAAAGAACAGGATTTACCGAAACCACTTCTACATCCTCTATCATTTTCTGTTTATTTGTCTGCGTGGGTTGCCTACCATTTATGTCTAAACAAGGCATAGGTGTACCGTTGGGGCTAAAATTTCCAATACAGGCATGAGGAGAGGCCTCATTAATATCAGCAGTCAAAAGGGTGGCAACAATATCTACATGATCGCCCGGAGCAAATGTGACTTCGGAATAGATATGGGTATCGCTCCTAAATGGAATCGTAATGTATTCTTCGCCAACAGGTGGTGTCCGGCCCTCGCCACCAAATCCAACCACTTGGTCATCTAATATCAGTGAATAGGCGGACAGGTTGGTGATAGCCATTCTGCCTATATACGTCTCGATATTGTCAAATGGAACTAAAGATGCGAGTTCACTTGCCGTATATCCAATGGTCAGCATTTCTTCAGTGATAATCGTCCCGCGTGGAATCGCTTGAGTAGTGATTACGATTGGCTTCAGTTCAGCAACTGCGTCTGGTGAAAGACCCATCGAAGTGGATTCATTGGGCAAATCTCCTTGTGGCTCAGAATTTGCAGAACCCTCTTGAGTAGCTACATCAGATAAAACGATTCGATATTGTAGCGGAACTTGGGAATCCAATAGCCAAGTCAGCACTTCGGCTTGTTCGGATGTTACGGCTAAAACCATAACCTGTAAATCACTCTCCTCCGTTACTGCCGTCCCGCCCAGATTCACGATTTTGGCATCAGGAATGACCTCCTGAACCACCAATTGGGGAAAGGCCTCATTATCAGTTGAGGGCGTTATCTGAACCCCATTGACCTCATAAGTTTCAACAAACAGGAAACTTGCCGTAATGCTGATAGTATCGCCAACCTGAAACCCATAGAAGAAGCGATCATCGGGCATAGGAACAGCGATACCCACACGTCCAGCGTCTAGGAGTGTCGAAGAATCCACATCTAGATGCCTTGTAAGGATCGGGGAATTCGCCCTCAAGTCCGTTACGAGTCTTTGCCCAATAAGCAAGGCTGACACCGGATATGAACCTGTCGGCAATCCATCGGCGGGCCAATAAACAATATCTAGCATTTCGTCAGATAAAATCGTGCCGCGCACCAAATCACTGGTTGTCACCACCACAGGCCTCAAACCGCTTTCCTCTAATGGAAATTCTATCATCGCTAAATCATCAGGCAAAATCACCTGCGCCTCAACAATAGGCGACTTACTAGGTATTTCAGTTCGAGTCATTGCCCCGATTAAATCTTCAAGGTGGGTAAACGAAGTTAAGGGTATGTAATCTTGTTTCCACTGTTGGACTTCTAACATATCCGCAGAAAGGATAGCTCCTTGCGGTATGTGCATGATAGCGACCACCACTGGTCGAAAAGTTTCCTCTTCGGGTGTACCAGAAGGTTCAGTGGTGACGGTGGGAGTGGTAATGAGCGATGCCCCCGTATATCCCCCTCGTGGCCTGCCCTCAATAGACATCAGCATCAGTCCAACAAAGGCTGCCATCAACAATGTCGCCACCAACGAAAAAGACCATCGCCGCTGACGATTGTTTTTCACATTCAGCTTAGGTAAAAAGTCCGCATACGTTACTAAATGACCATTTGCTTTCATTTTGTCACCTTCCTTTTTTTGCAGATAGGCCGCCAATACACGCTGCTCCAATTTTTCTTGAAAATGGGCATCGGCTTGGGGCGTTATCTCGGTAAGCAATTTTTCGATGTCGTGGCCTGCTTCCGGTTGATGTTTATTCATGGTTGGCTTTCTCTTCCTCAAACTTCCGCTGCAAATCTTCCAACCCCCGGCTCAAATGCGAGGCAATGGTGCGCTCATCCAAGCCCAACAATTCAGCGATTTCTTGATTACGCAGGCCGCCAAAAAAATTTCAGCGTAATCACCTCTTGGCGGCGCGGGGCAAGGGTCGTAATCAAGTGGTGCAATCGGGCAAAAAGTTCTTTTTTAATCAGGGTGCTGTCTGGCGAAACAGCGTCAGATTGAATATCGGGCAAATCCTCTAACGACACGGATAATTGCGGGGCATGGGTGCGATGAAAATTAGCGACTTGGGTATAGGCAATTTTGAATAGCCACGCCGCCAATGACCCCTCACCGCGATACTCAAATTGGCCCAGATGCTCAATCGCCCGCAGAAAAATTTCTGATACCACGTCCTCAGCATCCTGTTTTCGCCCGACCCGATAGGCGACATAGGCAAACACACGCGGGAAATACTGCCGATACAATGCCTGTATCGCTGCCGGATCGGTATTCTGTTGGGCCTGCTCAATTAAACGCCGTTCGTGTTCTGCATCCACCTAGAAGTTGCCCCACAAGGTTGACTGTTCTATCTCTTAAAACGGGCCGGACTCCAAAATACTGCATCGTCTGCAAAAAGTCGGTTAAATCATCCGCCCCAATTATCGAACAGGTATATAATAAACGCCTATCCATCTCGTCATTGGGAGGTATTGGCATGGCTTATCCGGTCAAAAATATCTGTGTGTATTGTGGCTCAAATGTGGGGACAAATCCCGCCTATGCCGAAAACGCGGTGGCACTCGGCAAGCTAATGGCGTCACGGGGGATTGGCTTGGTGTATGGCGGGGGCATGATTGGCTTAATGGGCATTATCGCCAATACTGTTTTGGATAATCGCGGTCAGGTCGTCGGCATTATTCCCCATGCCCTGAACACCGTCGAGCGCCGTCACACCGGATTAACCGAATCCGTTGTAGTGGATTCCATGCACGAGCGTAAAGCGTTAATGGCGGATCGGGCCGATGCGTTTGTCGCATTGCCGGGTGGTTATGGCACATTCGATGAATTTTTTGAGATTGTCACATGGTCGCAGTTGGGGATTCATCCCAAACCTATCGTGCTGTTCAACATGGCGGGCTATTATGACGCCCTCATCGCCTTTGTTGACCAGTGTGTCACCGAGGGGTTTATCCGCGCCAACAACCGCAACCTCTTTCAGGTAGGGTCAACACCTGAAGAAGTTTTAGACCTCATTCTGAATTTCCAGACCGTCCAATCGGTGTTGCCCGTCGGGGAGGCCAAGCCATAAAGAATTAGGATTCTAGAACATATTGGAGTGTGCTGGTCAGCCAGAGATATGCGTGCTTTCGATACATAACGTTGGTATAAATAGCAAATGGGATGCCTATTAACCCAAATGCTATTGCTTTAGAGTCATTATTGCCCAACCCTGCAACTACAACAACCACGAAACCAACTACCATAAACATTAAATACCACAAAATCGATGAACGTATATCTCCCGATACAAGTGTTTTTCCAGCATCAAGGGATTCCGCTTTACCCGTAACAATCATGGATGGGAGTGTCTCTGGATCGGTTCTAGCAACCTGTATTCTAAAATGTGAATTGCCATGTTCGTCAGAAGTAATTTCGATAGTTTCGATAGAGAGAATATAGAATTTGTGCTCAATTTTCCGCAGGCAATTTTCCGGCGACTCCGCAACCACAAAACTATAAGGGATGCTTGGCACGAAAAATTGCCTGACCCATTGCAGGGATTTACGGACGCGGTGCATCTTTTCCCAGTCGAATCACGTCTAACATCTGGTCATGAATAAGGCCATTGGTGGCGACGATGAAGGGCCGTTTGACGTCATAAAATTCCGTGCCACCCTGATAATCGGTCACTCGTCCACCTGCCTCCAAAACAATCAGCACCCCGGCCATCATATCCCATTGGTGCAGCTTGCCTTCCCAATAACCATCGGCCCGCCCCGCCGCGACATAACACAAGTCTAACTCCGCTGAACCAAGCCGCCGTTCGCCTTGTGTCCGCACGACAAAGTTGCCCCAATGGTCTACGTTGTTTTCGTCGGTTGTCCATTTGTCATACGGGAAGCCGCTAATCACCAACGACGCGCCGAGGCTTTCGGTCTCGGAGACTTGCAGGGGTTGACCATTCAAAGCCGCGCCATGCCCCTTTGCCGCTGTGAATGTTTCGCGTCGGGTGGGGTCATAAACCACCGCGATAATCGGCTTGCCATCCGGCCCGGTCAGCGCCATCGAGACGGAAAAAATCGGCAGGCCGTGTGCAAAATTGGTCGTGCCGTCGAGGGGGTCAACAAACCAGCGATACTCGCCATTGGTGCCCGCGTGTTCATAGGCCCCGCCTTCCTCACCGACGATCTGATGGGTGGGGAAAAATTCGCGGAGTTTGCTAACAATCAAGGCCTCGCTTTGTTTATCGGCTTCCGTGACCAGATCAATCACCGAGCTTTTGTTGAGGGCCTTACGCGGACGGGCAAAATGTTCACGCAGCAGCGCCCCCGCTTCTTCAGCGATCTGGACGGTGGTTTGTAGGGCGTCTACGAGGTTGAGTGTTTGTGTTGGGGTCATTCGTCTCTACTTTCAGGATGTTTTAACAAGGCCACACACTGGATATTGGCGGTCTGGGGCGCAAAATCAATCGGCTGTACGTCCATCAATTGATAGCCATATTTGCGGGTGAGGATTTTCACATCCCGCGCCAACGTCACCGGGTCTAGGCTAACATACACCAGACGGGCAAATTTTAAATCGCCTATCCCTTCAATGGCATCGTCAGTTAAACCAGTATGCGGCGGGTCAAGGATAACGGCATCATAGGTCTGCCCATTTTCCAGCAGTTCACCTAAAAACGATTCGACACTGCCTTCAATGATGTCCACATTTTCGAGGTCGGCAAGATTGGCTTCGGCATCGGTCGCTGCGGGTGGATAGCTGTCTACATAGGTCACAAAATCGGCTTTGGCAGACGCCATTGCCGAAAAAACGCCAACCCCGCCATACAAATCCAACACACTTTCGCCGCCTTGCAGCCCCAAATAATCATAGACGACCTTCGCCAGTGTTTCCATTTGGGGGAGATTGGCGCGGAATGAGACACCTGCTGTCACACGAAACCAGCGTCCACCGACCTGATGCACAATATGGGTGGAACCGACCATGTTAAACGGCTCGTTATCGCTCAACAAGAAATTGACCGATACTGGCAGGGTAATCTCCAATTCGGGCGGGGTGTCATCTTTGCTGCGTAGCACCAACATATGCTGATGATCTTCGCTGAGATTCAGTCGCACCTCACGCAGATTTTCGAGGTCGAGATCCAATTCATCCAATAGGTGCATCAAGTCCGGTTGCACCACATGGCATTCCTCAATCGGGGTGACTTGGCGCGGGTCGGTGGCGCGAAAACCTAACTGATCGTCTTTCGTCGGGAAAAAAGTTGCCTGCGAGGCATAGCCCCACTGCGCCGTGCAGCCAATCGCAAATTGCACCGGGGGGTCATCCAAACCACCAAAACGGGTCAGTTGGTCAATGACAATATCAGTCTTGAGGGCAATTTGGGCTTGATAGGTCATATGCTGCCATTGACAGCCGCCACACCGCCCCGGCCCAAAATGCGGACAGCGCGGTTTGATGCGATCCGCCGAGGCTTCGGTTAAGTGCACCCCCTCCGCCAACCATTCGCGCTCATTGGTATTGATGAGGCGTACCGCTACCCGTTCACCGGGGATGGCATAGGGCACGAGGACACGATGGCCCTTATAATGCCCAACCGCATACCCCCCCGGCGCGATGTCGGTTAAGCTAATTTCGATGTTAGGATTGTTTTTACGTTGTGAGGTCACACATTTACTCGTATAATTCTGCCGCCTGAAGATTGAATAACCTAAGCAGGATACCCGAATTTGAGCATTTTTTCCAATCACCCCCATCCCCATCCCTTGCTGCGGCGTATGGTTGGATGGTTAACGCTTGGCCTTATCATCGCTATTTCGACCGGTGCACTGGGCCTTTTAATCGTTGGCCTGATGTATGGCTTGCCGTTGATGCTGCTCATGATTCCCTTCCTGATGGGTATGACATTCCCTCTCATCGTCTTCACCGCCATCCATCCAGAAGTCACCTTGCAAGATGAGGGTGTTCAACTCAAGCCGCTGGTGTGGAAAAGCCGCTTGGTGGCATGGGAACAATTGACCGCCTTGACTGACCACTCATTGATGAAGCCACCGCCGCCTGCTCGCCAACAGAAACTCACCCGACGACCTGTGACCAAAGGGCATATGATTCTGGTTCAAAAAGGCGCATTAGGTTGGCCTTTCCGTGTGGTTGGGTTTGCCGCCGGACATGGCACGACCCCGGTGTTTGCCATTTCCAGTAAAACCCATCGGGATTACGACCAACTTTATCAAACCCTCAAGCGCCGCCTCCCACAACAGAAAGAATCGGCATGACTGAACGAGTTGCCATTATCGCCACCGTTTTGAATGAATCCAAATCGGCGCAGGCATGGCTGGACAGCATCGCCAACCAAACCCGCCTACCAGATGAAGTGGTTATTGTGGACGGGGGCAGCCGTGACAAGACCCTAGAAATTTTGCGGGCCTATCAAAATCGCCTGCCGCTAAGGGTCGTTGCGCTGCCGGGGGCGAATATCAGTCAGGGGCGCAATCGGGCCATTGCTGAATCCACCTGCGAAATTATCGCTAGCACCGATGCCGGGGTGCGCCTTGAACCCGGTTGGCTGGCCCATCTCATCGCGCCATTTGAACAAGACCCCACCACCCAAGCCGTCGCGGGTTTCTTTCATGGCGACCCAAACCCAACCTCACCGTTTGAAGTGGCGATGAGTGCAACCGTTTTGCCAATGGTCGAGGACATTAATCCTGCCACGTTTTTGCCATCCAGCCGCAGTGTGGCCTTTCGCAAAACGCTGTGGGCAAACACGGGGGGGTATCCCGAATGGTTGGATTATTGCGAAGATTTGATTTTCGATTTTCGAGTGAAGGCACAGATCGGCAGCTTTACATGGCAGCCCGCCGCGATTGCCCATTTTAGGCCACGTACCACCCTCAAAAGCTATTATCGGCAGTATTATCTCTATGCGCGGGGGGATGGCAAAGCCGATTTGTGGCGCAAACGTCACGCTGCCCGTTATATCACCTATGGGGTGCTGATTCCCCTCATTCTGATATTGGCGACCCTTATCCATCCGCTACTGTTGTTTTTGTTCGTCATTGGGGGTGCGATCTATCTAAAACAACCTTTTCAGCGCCTGCCGCGTATATGGACAAAACTGGATGTCATGGGCAAGGTGCAAAGCATCGTCTGGATCGTCATCATTCGCGTGGTGGGGGATATCGCCAAGATGATTGGCTACCCGATTGGATGGTGGTGGCGGTTGCAAAATCACCCACCAAACTGGCGTGCGGAGTAGGGTTTCGGGATTATCAGAAACTCATAAAAAACGTTTGATTTTTAAAATATTTCTATGGTATGATGTTTCGTGCAAGGAATTGGGAAATAGCAGCAATCAACGCTTTGTAACAGACCCGATATGGGCCTTTTTTGTTAATAGGCTTGGAAACACAAGTAAGCAGCAGCATTTAGGATGCTGTTGATATTTTTAACGACGGATTCGAGGATAAGCGCATGACCGACGATATTCAATATCTAACGCTGGAGGGTCTTCAGGAGTTAGAGGAAAAACTCAATTTTCTACGCACCGTCCGCCGTCAAGAAATTGCACAACGTCTACATCAGGCAATGGAAGAAGGCGGCGAACTGGCAGAAAATGCTGAGTACGAAGACGCTAAAAATGATCAAGCCTTTTTGGAAGGCGAAATTATCCGCCTTGAAAGCATCCTCCGCAATGCAAAGGTCATCCAAGAGGATGGACGCAAAGACATTGTCGGCTTGGGTGATAAAGTAACGGTGCGCGAAAAAGGTAGTAAAGAGACGGAAATCTACCTCTTGGTCGGTGCTGCCGAAGCCAACCCCAAAGTGGGTAAAATCTCCTATAAAAGTCCATTGGGGCAGGCGCTCATGAATAAAAAAGTGGGCGATAAAGTGAAGGTAAACGCACCAGACGGGGAAATCGTCTTTGAAGTGGTAGCGATTGACTAATCGCCGCTAGTTTCTAAATCTAACGAATGCCCGTGTCTGGTTTATCCAACGCGGGCGTTTTTTATATCAGTATGACATCTAAAATGAGGGAATTTTCATGACGTGGCAACCCACCAATAACGTCGAACAAGATCGATTTGATAAGCTCCAACGACTGCGTGATGCGGGTATTGACCCCTATCCGGCGCGGGTTCAGCGCACCCACACGGCCCAAGCCGCCATCGAAGCCTTTGAAAAAAATGAGTCCCACAATCCCGAATCACCCGAAGTGGTCGAAGTGATTGTGTGCGGGCGTATTGTACGCCAAAACCTCAAAGGTAAGATTTATTTCGCCCATATCGAAGATGGCTCAGGCCGTGTCCAGCTATTTGTGCGAATTGATGCCATTGGCGAGGCGATGTTTGACCATGTCCGCAAAGATTTCGACCTCGGCGACTTTATGCAGGCGTCGGGCAAGATGATGCGTACTAAGGCGGGCGAGGTCAGCGTCGAAGTCAGCGAATTGCGACTGCTATCAAAGTCGCTCAGTCCGCTACCCGTAATTAAGGAACAGCGCCTCGATGACGGCACGGTTGAGCGACATGGCGAATTTAGCGATACCGAAGAACGCTACCGTCAGCGGTACGCCGACCTCGCAGTGAATCCCGATGTGCGCGATGTGTTCCGCAAGCGATCTAAGATTATCCGCGCCGTCCAAAATTTTCTGGATAACGAGGGCTTCTTGGAAGTTGAGACGCCGATTTTGCAGCCGATTTATGGGGGAGCCGCCGCCCGCCCCTTTACGACGCATCACAATCAACTGCATCAAGATTTATATCTGCGCATCAGCTTTGAACTCTATCTCAAGCGCTTGCTCGTCGGCGGCTATGATGGGGTATATGAAATTGGGCGTGACTTCCGCAATGAGGGGGTCAGCTTCAAACACAATCCCGAATTCACCCAGCTCGAATTTTATAAGGCCTATATTGACTATGCCGGGGCAATGGACATCACCGAGCGACTTGTTGCCAATGCCGCCCAACAAGTGAACGGCACAACCGTTGCACAGTTTGATGGGCAAGAGATTGATTTTGCACCCCCTTGGCGGCGTGTCAGTGTGCGTGAAATCATTCGGCAGCACCTCGAAATTGATTATGTCGAACACCCCACCGCTGAATCACTAGAAAAAGCCATGAGTGAGGCTGGCCTGCAATTCCGTCCGGGCCAAACACGCGGCAAGCTAATTGAACATTTGTTGGGTGAAGTGGAGCAATATTTGATTCAGCCCACTTTTGTCACTGATTACCCGGTGGATATTTCGCCCTTTGCCAAAAAGGTGCATGATGACGCCACCCACGTCGAACGATTTGAGTATTACATCGCGGGCATGGAATTGGGCAATGCCTTCACCGAGCTGAATGACCCCCTTGACCAAGAAGAACGCTTTTTGGAAATGGGCCGACTGTATGGTGAGGACGACGAAGACGCCGCACCCGTAGACGAAGACTATCTGCGGGCCATGCGTTATGGGATGCCGCCATGTGGGGGCGTAGGGCTAGGCATTGACCGTTTGGTGATGCTGCTGACCAATCGCAGCACCATCCGTGAAGTGTTGCTATTCCCCCATCTGCGAGCACGCGAATAGGATGTCCTGACAATTCTCTAACAAGTTTAACAAGGCCGAGTGAGATGCAGTCCCACGCGGGGCTAGGGAAAGTGGTATCATCATAGGGGAATTATTTAACCCCTATTTAACTGACTTATCTCTTTGGTGGAGGCTCTCATCGGCATGGGCGGCGCAAGACCCACTCTCAAAAACCTTGACTACCGAGCCATTGTGGATAGTTTGGGTGAGGGCATCGTTGTTTTCGACTCAGAGGGCCATCTGGTTTTAGACAACCACGCCGCCCGCCAAATTCTCGGCAAAAACCTCCCGGTCTTACGCGCACAGGGCTGGCCTGCCTGCGCCATGCTGATTGATGCGGGTCGTACCAGCGATAGTCCTGCTGCCAGCGAAATTCGCGCTAGGGCACTGCGCCAATCCGAGCCAATTCGCTTCACCATGTTGCTTTCTGGCGCTTCAATGCCCTGTTGGGCATCGGCGGTCTATGGTGAAGATGGCAAAATTATGACCATGATTACCATTGAGCGCCCTGATTGGACGGTGTTGACGGAACTCATGAATACCTTCCGTTCCGAAGCCCGCATGGCAATCACCAGCACCAAAGGCCATGCCGACCTGATTACCCAGATCACCAAAAAGCGTACCGCCAACATGACGGTAGATCAGCTTTCGCAGCGGGTCATCGGGTTTGCCGAACTGATGTCTACCCAGATGTATCGGTTGCAACGGCTGATTGATCAACTGCATCGCCTAGAAATTATGCGGACAGGTGATTTGAACGACACCGTCAAGAAATCCGCTAAAAAAATCAACCTCTCCGATTTCTTTGAGGATTTCTTAGAAGAAGTCAACGAAGAGCCGCTGCACGACCCCGAAAAAGGCCCGCAGGACTATCGAGATCGGCTGGAAATTGACATCCCAGAAAAACTAAATATCTACGCCGCCCCTAATTATCTTGGTTTTATTTTGCGGGACGTGCTGCAAAACGCCATTATGTACAGTCAAGTATCAACACCCATCGCCATTCGCGCCTTCTCGACCTCACAAGACCGTTATGTACAGGTGGACATTGCCGATCAAGGGTATGGCATCCGCGCCAAAGAAACTGACCGCGTGTTTGCGCCATTCCAACGTGCCCGCCAACCGCAAATTATCGCTGAATTTGGTTATGGCCTCAGCCTATATTTGACCAAAGCCAATATTGAAGCGATGGGTGGACGTATTTGGTTTGACAGTGAGGAGGGCGTCGGCACAACCTTTAGCATGAAGTTCCCGACCTTCCAAGAAGTGGCCGAAAAACCCGATGCGGATTAAGTCGGTAGTCGTTTTCCATCTGAGATAACCCCTCACCCGATTGAACCTTCTCCATTCGGCTCTAGTAATTCCTGCGAAGCCGCAATCATCCAAACCCGCTTCGAGAATGAGCCATTATGTGGAGAGCGACGCTGTGAACCTTATTCAACAACGCCCCTTAATTGTTATTGTCTGCCTGATGATTGCGCTTTTGACCGTCTCGGCGTGCAGCGATGGCGCTAGTGAAGCCAACGACACCCTGCCCACCCAAATTCCATCGTCTGTGCCAAAACCCCATGCGACCAGCACACCCGTCGCGGTGGCGATGCTGCCCGAACCTGCCGCCGCAGATTGGAACAAAACCGATCAATTTCATGCGGCCATGCGTCCTGAATACGCCAGCGATGTCCAATATGGCACGACCCGCCGCCATTACATTGAAGCCACTTTGGAAATCTCGCCTATTGCCTCGATCGTGAACGGTGTCCAGCGGGCCTATTACACCAATACTTCACCCGACACATTAAATGAAATCGTGTTCCGCCTTGCCCCCAATACGCCTTCGGTCGGTTGGCGGCTGTGGGTCAGCGATGTCACCGCCAATGGTCAGGCCGTCGCCCCAACTTTTGAATTGTACGATTCGGTCATGCAAGTTCCTTTGATGCAACCCCTTGGCCCCGGTGAATCAGTCGAGTTTTTCATGCGCTTCAATTTGGTGGCAGAGCGCGGCCTGAGTAATGGGATTTTCGCCAATGCCAATGATATTTTCGCCACCACACTCTGGTATCCAGCGTTCAGTGTCTATCAATCGGAACACGGCTGGTGGAAAGGGCTATATTCGGGCGACCCCTATTACAATGAGATAGGGTTATTTGAGATTAAATTGACCCATGCCGAAAACATGAATATCGCCATGAGCGGGGTTACGATTGATACCCAGACAAATAACAATGGCACGGTGACAGAGCATATCGTCAGTGGCCCAATGCGCGATATTATCCTTTTTGCTAGCCCCATTGTGGGCAAACTTTCGGGCGAGGCCGACGGCACAACGGTCAACGTCTATTATCTCCCAGAAGGTGAACGCGCCGCTGATTATGCCCTCCAAGCGACCCGCCGATCCGTTGAAATCCTAAATCGTATCTATGGTGACTACCCCTATGCGGAACTGGATATTATCGAAATTGACCTACGAGGTCAGGCTGCCGGGGTGGAATATTCCGGCGTGATTACGGCCTCCGATACGAACTGGTTTAATGGCAACCCATCCCTTGAAATCACCCTTGCCCACGAAGTCGGCCATCAATATTGGTATGGCTTGGTCGGCAACAACGCGGTGGATGAAACATGGATTGATGAATCGCTGGCGTCCTATACCGAATATGTCTATCTGCGCGAAGCCTATCCCAACGACGACCAGCGGGCCACTGATGTCATTGATTCTGACCGGGGGACATACAATTTCTTCCGCAGCAACGGCGGTGATTTCCCACTGAGTACCATCAATTGGGTCGAATGCCCGCAGCAAAATAGCTGTCTCCTGCCCTATACCAAAGGCCCACTGTTTTATATTGGCCTAGAGGAAATGTTTGGGCAAGAAATGGTCTACCAAGCCCTACGCACCTATGTGAGCGAGATGAAATATCAACTGGTGACCACTATTGACCTACTACGGGTATTTGAGCAAGTATCCGGTCAAGATTTGGATGAGTATTTCTATCAGTGGGTCGGTGATTTTCCCGGCCTTGATCCCGAAGCAAAAGCCGCTGTTGATCGGGAGGAAGCCAATTGACCTGCCATGTCAATTAGGCCATGAATATGGTATTGTTGAGAGGCAAAATCGAAGCCTCTCTTTGATTTTTTACATCTCAAGTTTGGAAGGATGAGGGGACGTGTTCAAGACCCTACACCAACGTTTAATTGGACTTACTCTTTTGCTCATTTTCTTGGCGCTGGCCCTAAGTGCGTGCGGGGACGATAAAAGCGATGCCGAGAGTGGATTACCCACCCAACCACCGACCAGCACCGCCCGACCCCACGCCACCATCACCCCGGTTGCCATTGTCGCCATGAACGAACCCGCCCTTGTGGATTGGGACAATGTGGATGTCTTTAAATCCGCCATGCGTCCCGAATATGCCGATGACGTCGAGGCGTTTGCCAACACCCGCCGCCATTACATTGAAGCCACCATCGAGATGAACCCCATCGCCACGATTATCAACGGAGTGCAGCGGGCACGTTATACCAATACTTATGACTTCCCGCTGGATTCCATCGTGTTCCGGCTCGCCCCCAATACCCCTCTGACGGGTTGGCGGATGCAAGTCAGCGATTTGACAATGAACGGTCAGGCCGTCACCCCCACCTATGACGTGTATGACACCGTGATGGAAGTGCCGCTGGATCAGTCCTTGCAACCGGGCGAATCGGTGGAGTTCACCATGCGTTTTAATATGGTGGCGGAACGTGGTTTTAGCAACGGAATTTTCGCCAACACGGGCGATATTTTTGCCTCACCCGTCTGGTATCCCAGCTTCGGTGTCTATGATGAAGGTATCGGTTGGTGGAAAGGGGCCTATGCCAACGCTGACCCCTTTTACAACGAGACAGGCCTATTTGAAATCAAACTGACCCACAGCCCTGACCTCAACATCACCATCAGCGGGTCTAACATCGGCACGGAAGAAAATGCCGATGGTTCAGTGACGGAACATATCGTCAGTGGCCCAATGCGCGATAACTTTATGTTTGCCAGTCCCAAATCCGGCAAAATTAGCGATGTGGTGGATGGCACGACTATCAATGTCGTCTATATGCCCGGTGGCGAACGTGCCTCAGTATGGGCTATGGAATCCGGCATTCGGTCACTCTCGATCTTTAACGATATTTACGGCGAATACCCCTACAACGAACTCGACATCATCGAAATTGACCTGCGCGGTCAGGCAGGCGGGGTGGAATTTTCAGGCGCGGTGACCATTGCTGATGATTTTTGGGAAAATGGCAGTCCCCAACTAGAAGGGGTTATCGCTCACGAAATCGGCCATCAATATTGGTATGGTTTGGTCGGCAACAATGCTATCACCAAGACATGGCTCGATGAAGCATTGGCCTCCTATTCAGAATTCGTCTATTGGCGTGCGGCCTATGATGACAATGAAGAACGCGCCAACGACAGCATTGACGGGGATCGTAATTTCTACAATTTTGCCCGCAGCAATGGCGGTGATTATCCGCTAACAACGATTAGCTGGAATACTTGCGACGACCTGAACAACTGCTTCCTGCCCTACACCAAAGGCCCCTTGTTTTATGTCGAAATGGAACGGGAATATGGGCGCGACTTGGTCTATCAAGCCCTCAATGCCTATTTTGAAGATATGCACTATAAAATCGCCGAAGAAGCCGATCTCTTACGCAATTTTGAGGCCGTCATCGGTCAAGATTTGGACGCCTATTTCTATGAATGGATTGGCGATTTCGCTGGCCTTGACCCTGAAGCAAAGGCGGCGGTAGACAAGGAACGTTCGCAGTAGGCTAATTTTTCTTCGATAATTTATATAAGGGCGGGTCAAGCAACAAGACTCGCCCTTGTTGTTAAAAGAGGCAACATGATGAGCTATTATCGTATATTGGTAAGTCTTATTTTGATCAGTCTAGTGTGGGCGGGGTATCCTGCGGCGGAGGCCCAAGATGGTGGTCGCTTCGATCCCGCTATGCAACCGGAGTTTCAGCAAGACCTCGTCGCTTTCCCGAATATCCCACAGATTACCATCACAGCGACGCTTGATATTACTGAGCAACAGGCCAGTATCGCGGGAAATTTGCGAGTCCTCTATACCAATGAGTCCCCTGATACGCTGAGTGAAATCGTGTTCCGCCTCTATCCCAATTACCCTTCCTATGGAGGCCAAGCAGCGATAAGCAATGTTTTGGTCAATGAGGTCGCCGTTACACCTGAACTGGACTCAACGGCCTCGGTTATCAGTATTCCACTCTCAACACCGCTACTGCCCAATGAGCAAGCCGTCGTCTCAATGGATTTTTCGTCCGCCGTATTTGCTGAACAGACGGTTTTATATGCCCAGTACAGCTATCTTGGCGGGAATTTGGCCCTACCCAATTTCTTCCCCCTGCTCTCCGTCTATGAAACAGGCATCGGTTGGTGGCGTAATGTGGCTCATCCGCAAGGGGATGCTGTCTATAGCCCTACCGCGAATTTTGATGTCACGATTACCGCCCCCGCCAACTGGATATTGATTACCAGCGGCACACGCATCGAAAGCATTGAAAACGCCGACCAGACCCGCACGACCCATTATGCTGCCCCCCTCATGCGGGACTTTGCGTTGATGGCTAGTCCGCGCTATGAAACGGTGAGTGGCGAACAGGATGGCATCGTCATTGATGTGCATTATTTCAGTGGCGGGGATGAGGCCGCCGCCGCCGCGCTTCGTTTTGCTCAGAACGCGGTAAGGATTTTTAACGCCCATTTTGGCGAATACCCCTTTGCCGAACTGGATATTGTCGAGACGCGCACCGTTGCAGGCGGCATTGAATATCCCGGTTTGGTGGTTGTGCAATCGGAATCGTGGAATTCACAAGACCTCTATCTCGAGATCGTAACCGCTCATGAGGTCGCCCATCAGTGGTGGTATTCACTGGTCGGCAATGACCAAACCCGCGATCCTTGGTTGGATGAATCGTTGGCGCAGTATTCAACGGCCCTCTATTTTGGCGACGTGCATGGCCCAGAAATGCAACAGGACTTTTTCGATAGTTATACCGACTCGTGGCAGAATTTCAGCGCAAATAAGGGCGACATGGTGATTGGCCTATCCCCAAGCGATTATGAGGGCGGCGCGTATTTTTCGTTTGTCTATGCCAAAGGGCCGCTGTTTTTCAAATTTCTAGCCGATACTTATGGGCAGGATGCGTTAATAACCGGGTTGCACACCTATTTCGCGGCCTATCGTTACCAGATCGCCACGCCAACCGCCTTACAATCTGTTTTGGAACAATCTTTGGGTCAAGAACTAGACAGTCTATTTTTGGATTGGGTCGGGCAAAGCAATTAGGCCAAACTTCAGCCTTGCCAAGCGCAACTGATTTTCGATAGACTGTAATTAAGTCTATCGCCCTCGTAGCTCAGAGGCCAGAGCAGCGGTTTCCTAAACTGTGTGTCGTGGGTTCGAATCCCGCCGGGGGCAAAACTATTGAAAGAAAACAATCCAGCCATCCTATGCGACAGGCTGGTTTTTTGTTTGCGTTGGTTTAGGCAATTACCGCCCTCAATTGCCAACATCAGCCCAAAACGCTAGACTTACTTTATATGGCGTGGGGTCAAGACAATACCCCGCGTCCAGCAACTACATTCTTTAGCCCCCAAAGAGACCCTTGATGACCCAATCAACAATCGCCGCCAGTTACGACGCCATACCCTATCCCAATTTAGGTTATAGCCATACCCATCCCGACCACCTTGCAACCCTTGCCACCTTGCTTGGCCTAAACCCTGCCTCACCCGAAAAATGTCGCGTATTAGAACTTGGCACGGCAAGCGGCTGGAACATTATTCCCTTTGCCTATGCCTTCCCCGAATCACAGTTTGTCGGCATTGACATTTCGCCCGTCCAAATCCAAGAAGGCCAAGCCGCCATTCAAGCCCTCGGCCTACAAAATATCCGTCTTGAGGCCCGCGACATTCTAGAAATTACCCCCGAACTCGGCGAGTTTGATTATATTATCGCGCATGGGGTCTATTCATGGGTTCCGCCTGAAGTCCGTGATGCCTTGATGCGGGTCTGTAAACAGAATCTTGCACCCAATGGGGTCGTCTATATCAGCTATAACACCTATCCGGGGAGCTATATGACCCGTATGGTACGAGAGATGATGCTCTATCACACCCGCAACGCTGCAACGCCTTTTGAACGGGCCGAAGGTGCGCGGGATTTTATGGCGTTTCTGCGCGAGAATAACACCATCCCCGAAAGTGGATTCGCCGCGTTTTTGAATACCTATTCTGATATGCTGCAACAGCGGTTAGAACATGCCACCTCGCGGAGCAACTCGGTCATCTTGCACGACGAACTGGCCGAAATTAACGACGCCCTCTATTTTCATGAATTTGCCAGTCATGCCGCCCAACACGGCCTGCAATATCTGGTTGAAGCTGAATTCCCCACCGTGATGGTTAGCAACCTGAAAGACCCGGTGATTGACGCCATCAAAGAATTTGCCGGAGACATCATCGAAACCGAACAGTATTTGGATTTCCTGCGTAATCGCAATTTCCGCAAGACATTGCTCTGTCATGCCGAAATCGAATTGGAGCGCACCATCAAATTAGAACGGGTCACCACCTTTCGGGTGAGTTCAATGGCGCGTCCGTTGAATAATGAACTTGATATTGCCTCGGTGACGCCAGAAAAATTCGGAGCATCGGATAACGCGACCTTTACCACTGACCACCCGCTATCCAAAGCTGCCTTTTTCTATCTAAGCGAGGTATCGCCGCAATCCATTCCGTTTCGGTCATTGTTTATCGCCGCCCGTAACATCCTCGCCGAATTTGCGCCCCAACCGGATGACGCCGCAAGCATCAACCGCGAAGCCCAGATTCTTGCCGCCAATTTATTGCAGGCCTACAGCTACAGCACCAACCTGATCACCTTTTCGCTGACCGCGCCGCGCTATATCACCGAGTTGAGCGAATACCCTACCGTCACGCCGGTCGCGCGTTATCTGGCCCGTTCATCACTGCTCGTCCCCAACATCCGTCACGAGCGCGTCGAATTGGATGCCGTCAGCCACTTTCTGTTGATGAAATTGGACGGCACCAATAACCGCGTTGATCTGATGAACGCCTTAATGGATTTATTTAGCCAAGGGTCGTTTGCTTTCCAGATCAACAACGAAACGGTCACCGACCCCGACAAAATTAGAGAGATTTTGGAAAGCCAACTGAATTTGACAATGGAATGGTTTACCCACGCCGCCTTGTTAGTTTCATAAAGGAGGTATTGATGTTTTTTCAGCCCTTATATAAAGGCACGCTCATTCGGCTTGCCGCCCCCACCCCCGACGATTATGCGATTATGGCAAAATGGACGGAAAACGATGAATACATGCGCTTAATGGATACGGGGGCTGTCCGGCCACTTTCACCACAGGGCAATGAGGAATGGGAAAAAGACCTTGTCAAAAACCCCAACCTCTTTCTGTTCCGCTTTCGCACCCTTGCCGACGACCTGCTCATCGGCTCAGGGGATTTGGAGGTGATGTGGGCCAACCAAAGCGCGTTTTTAGCCATCGGCATTGGCAACCCCGATTATTGGGGCAAGGGCTATGGCAGTGATGGTCTCCAGCTATTGCTGCGTTATGGCTTTAATGAATTAGGCCTGCACCGCATCGGCCTGAATGTGATTAGCAACAATACCCGCGCCATCCGTGCCTATGAAAAAGCGGGGTTTAGTTATGAGGGTGCTCAAAAAGAAGCGGTGTATCGAGATGGGCAACGCTTGGATATGGTCTATTATGGAATCCTGCGCCGTGATTGGGTCGCACGGCAGTCATAAAAAGGATGGGATTTCGGCCCATCCTTCCATTGATCTATTTGTGAAAATGAGGCAAGACATCCCGCGCCATTTTTTCTAAATCATCAATATTGTCATAATCCATCCATTGCAGCATAAACCGTTCCACCCCGGCTTCAACCCAAGCACCAATCTGGTCAACCACCGCCGACCCTGTACCCACAATCAGGCCATTATTGGCAATCAATTCTGCCGCACTCGATTTTCCGGCAAGACGGGCCGATAATTCAGCGTCCGTCGGCTCATATACCACCTGCGTCATCAACGAACGTTTGACGGCTTGACGTGGTCGCCCTGCCTCATCCAATAATTGATCTAGTAGTGCGTTGCGTTCTTTAAACTGATCCAGCGGGATAAACACCCCGTTCCACTCATCGGCATATTTCGCCGCCAGCGGAAGGGTGCGTTTTGGCCCTCGTCCGCCAATCAAGATGGGTGGGCCGCCTTTGCGTTCAGGGCGTGGCAGCAAAGTCGCCTCATCCAATGCAAAATGTTTGCCCTGAAACGTCACCGGGCCATCGCTGTGCAGCAGTTGTTGGGTCATTTCTAGTGCGTCGGTCAGCATTGCAAAGCGGGTCGGCACATCATAAAATGGCACGCCAAACAGCCGATGTTCCCGTTCTTGCCAGCCTGCTCCCATGCCCAAAACCAAACGTCCACCACTTAGATCGTCCACCTGTGCCGCCATGCGTACCGTCATCGCGGGGTGGCGAAAAGTCACGGGTGTCACCAGTGGCCCGAACTCAATTCTTTTGGTATGTGATGCCGCATAGGTCAGCGATACCCACAATTCCAGTGAATCATAATCCGGCGGGTTGGCATTGGTGAAATGGTCTGACCGGAATACACATTGATACCCAAAGTCCTCGGCGGCTTGCAGCAACCTTTTCCAGCGTGCCCAATTAAGGTCATGCTGCCCCTCAATCATGATGCCTATCTGCGCCATCTAAACATTCCCCTTCCATCTTTTTGTCGTTGCATAATCTACTAGGGCATCCCATAAAAGTTTTCGACTCTTATCTACACAGCCTCATACGAAATTCGGGTGAAGGGTGGGACTTAGACCGCACCCCTACAAAAGCCCATGTTCATACCATCCTGTAGGGGTCAGGCTCAGACTGACCCTCTTTTTTTACCTATGGATCACCCGAATCCCGTATCAATAGTTATCTTAACCAAACTCGAACATTCATTATCCGAACAAGTGTTATAGTATCTTTACTTAATTAGGAATCGGTCTCAGGAGGATCGCAAATGATTAACGAATTTAAGAAGTTCATTTTACGCGGCAACGTCCTCGATCTCGCTGTTGGTATCATCATGGGTTTGGCCTTTGGGAGCATCGTCAATTCGTTGGTTAACGACATCATCATGCCCCCCATCGGTTACATTTTGGGCGATGTAGATTTCACCAATCTGTTTATCACCCTATCCGATGGTGACTACGACTCATTGCAACAAGCCAAAGACGCTGGCGCGGCAACCATCAACTATGGCATTTTCATCAACTATATCATCAATTTCTTGATTGTCGCCTTCGCGCTGTTTATGGTCGTCAAAGCCTTCAACACGATGACAGAGCGCATGAAGAAGGAAGCAGCGCCTGCTGCACCCGCTGGCCCAACCACCGAGGAAAAATTGGTGGAGTCGCTCAATAAGCTAAACGCCACGCTCGAAAAAATGCAGAAATAGGTAGGTTGATTTTTGGGGCGAATCAGTTTAATTCGCCCCGCTTTGAATTATTTTAGGGGTTCACGAAAATCATAAATGCCGTCACGGATGGCCCACTGCGCCCCACATCCCCCACACGTCAGCCGATCTTCTTGTTCAGTCAGTGCCGTCGAACCACAGGCAGGGCATTTGAACAACGAGCCATCGAAGTTACTAGCAGGTGACACCCCCGCCGCGATATTTTTCGTGAAGATACTGGGGGCATAGGCCGCGACACCACCCGTCGGTTGCAGCCATTTATCCAGTGTCACCAATACCGATGTCGGAATAAGCCGCTTCAATACGCCCAAACGAAAATACGAAACCGCCAGCCGTTGTTTCGTCGCAAAACCCGCCTCTTTTAAACCCTCCGCCATAAAACGGGGGTGGAAGTCGAAATTCAATTTGACGAATTCTACAGGTGCAGGACTAAACGGATTCCAGCTTTGGCGGCGCAGCAGATAACGCAAAATCGCCTTGAAATTGCGCTTATTGGCATATTCCAGCACAAACACGGCATTCGGCGCGAGGGCTGACCGGATTTGCTTCAATACGCTTGTGACATCGGAAATATGGTGAATGACCCGAATCAGCGTAGCGGCATCACACATGCCATCGGCAATCGGCAGTTGATAGAGGTTGGCAGCGACATACACATAGCGGTCACTTTTGCCGAGCCGCGCTTGGGCATCTTGCAGCAGAGAATGGGAATAATCCAACACAATCACCTGCTCATAGCCCTCATACAAATCGGTCAGGCGTCCAAAACCCGCCCCCAATTCCAAGAGGCGTTTTCCTGTTGGTGGAATCAGGCGTTGAATGGCAATCCGTTCCACGCGGTCTTCGTAATCGCGGCCTTTGCCCTCCCAAAAGTCTTTTTTATAACCCGACCCCTCATAACTCATCACTTCCGGGGTTTTGGTTGGCGAAACACTCATGCAGAAAATCCTATTCTAGTGAACATCAACCGCCGACGGGAGTGGCCCCAAAGGGTGTGAAAGTCGGTGTCATTTGCTGTTGGGCAGGGGGCGGGGGGGGCGGCGTTTCGGTCACAGGCGTGCCCCCATCCGCAGGCGCGACGGGTACTGTTCCATCCGGCGCGGGTGATTCAACGGCGCTAGGTTCGGCGGTCTGTTCGCCTTCAAAACCCTTCCAAGGATCGCGTGTATAATCCGTCGGGTTCATCAGATTGACGTTGCCACTCATCACGTCCCCAACAAACGCAGGTACATCTCCCCAGTTGCTTGGCAAATTCCCCAAGGCGCGGACATACGGTTCAAACAAGTTGCGGAGATTGTTAAACGGCTCATGTAACTGGGTTTCGCTCAGGGGAATATCTACGGGTACGGTTAAGCTAACCGGGATGGTCTGCTGAACGGGCACCATGATATTGATCGGCACGGTCTGTTCAACTGGGACGCTCAACGATAAGCGAATCGGCAGACGGGTTTCAGCAGGCAATCGAATATCCACCGTTCCCGAAATATTGCCCGCCCCACCCTCAATCGCGAAATAGGCAGGAACGTTGTCAATCACCACATCTTCGGTCAAATAGACATCAGTATTGTCGGAAACAGGCAAGGTGAAATTAATCGGAATTTGGTCGGAGACGGGCAACGTAAAATTGATCGGAATTTCGTCATTGACCTGAATTTCCGTTTGAATACGTGCCTCATCCAAGCCCACAAAATTGCTGTGCAATCCTTGTAAGAGGGGGTCGGCAATCCCGTTCTTAATTTGGAAGATCAGGAGCACTACAAATATTAAAACCAGCAGCATAATAAAGTTCATAATAAACGAAAACAAAATCGCAAAATTACGAAATGCTATCCAAAGCTCACGCAGGCGCTGCATAGCGTCCCCCTTTGATCAAGAGTTCGCGGATTCTCTTTATTGAACAATCATGACTGACTATAGCATTGACAGGGCTGGCTGCAAAACTTACCCCCACTTAGGCAGGCGGGGTATTTTCATCAATGGTCTCCACAACGACCTTTTCATCCGGTTCGCCGTCTTCTTCAGATGCTTTCCAGACCTCTTTGGCATGGTCAATATACAAGACGCCGTTGAGGTGGTCAATTTCATGCTGAAAGACCCGGGCCAGCCAGTCTCTGGATTTAATGCGAAATTCTTTGCCAGTGCGGTCTTGGCCTTGCACCGTGATGGCGACGTGCCGATCTATCTTGCCAAAATAGCCGGGAATCGAGAGGCACGCCTCTACACCTTCGACCATTTCTTCGGAGGCTTTAACGATTTCGGGGTTAATGACCACAAACAACACCCCCGCATTTTCGCCATATTCGTCTTTCGATTCTTCGTCATCCGGCAACTGAATGACAATAATCCGCTGTGATATGGCAACTTGTGGGGCAGCTAAACCAACCCCCCCGGCGTCGCGCATGGTTTCTACCATATCTTCAATCAGGGTTTGCAATTTGGGGTCAGCAAAATTTGTGACCTTGTTAGCCTTTTTCCGCAAGATTGCGTTTTGTGGCGTAATAATCTCTCGTACTGCCATGAAAGCACCTCTATCAATGACCCTATCATCTTTGCAGACAGGCGTTTGGGGTATTTTACCGTGTTTTGCCTCTATAGAATACCCTGCCTCTGTAACCGGAAAATCAGTGGTCAATTGTGGGTTGCATGACTTTACGCATTTCATTAATCTCATAGTAGGGCATATTTTTGAATGCCCCCATGTCGTCGGGTAACTATAACTTATTGCGGAGGGGCTGTGATGCCACCTTTTAACTTTTCTGGTCGAAGGACAACAGCGGTTCTCATACTGTTGCTACTGTTATCGCTTGTGTTTGTGGCGTGCAATTCGGATGGCGGTGATGATGATGAGGACAGCAGCCGTCCAACGGTACGCTCCCTACCAAGCGTCACCCCCATTAACACACCGCTGCCGGGGGTGGTCTCCCCCACACCATTTGTGGTGGCAGGCAGTGGGCCATCACCGACGCCGTTTGGTGGTTTTCCAAGCACCAGCGGCGGTGTAGCCCCCACCTTACCCTCAAGGTGGCCGGAGAACATGCAAATTGTGTCCCCAGTTGTGGGTACGGCGATTCGCGGCAATGTCAGCATTTTCGGCAGCGCCAGCCATCCCGATTTTGTCCAATATGCGTTGGAATTTGGCCCCGATCCCAACACGGGCGGGCTATTCTATCCCATCACCCCGCAGGCCATTACGCAACCCGTGATTAATAACGTCTTGGGCGCATGGAACACCACCACCGTTCCCGACGGCCTCTATCAAATTCGCCTGCATGTCTATTTGACAGGCGGACGCCAGATCACCAGTATTTTGGTCGGGGGTCTGCGTGTTAGCAACAATAGCACCGGGCCGGGTGCGGGTGGATCAAATCCGCCGAGTACAGGTACTGGTGGGCAAACAGGCAATCAGAAGCCGGTCATTAGCCCAATCGCCCCGCTGAATCTGCGAACAGGGCTTTCCACCACCGTTGCGCTGGGTGTCTATGACCCGGACTATAATACGTTTACCATCAATGCCTCGACCGATAATCCTACGGTTCTGACGGTTGCCCCGGTTGGTCAAGCCATTACCCTCAATGCGCTAGGCCCCGGCATCGCCACGATTACGGTACGGGTAGTAGATGCTTTTGGCGCAACTGCCGAAACCAGCTTTTTGGTCACGGTGACCAATCCGCCTAGCACCAATAGCCCACCCAACATTACGGGTATTCCGAACCAAACGATGGTGCAAAACACCAATGTGACCATCCCGCTTGCCATCACTGAACCAAATGGCGACACCTATACCTTTACCGTCACCAGTTCAGTTCCAAACGTCGTTTCTGCGACGCAGGGGGTGGGCAACAGCATCAATCTGGCGGCGCTGAACCCCGGTACTGCCAATGTTACGGTGGTGGCTACCGATAACAAACAGGCCTCGAATTCGATTATCTTCTCGGTGGTGGTCAATCCCACCGCCCCGACCAATAACTCGCCGAGTATCGGTGCGATTACGGCCCAAACCTTAAATGTCAATGAGTCACGCGATATTCCCCTCTCCATCTCTGATCCCGATGGCGACCCGACCACCTTCACCGCCGTCAGCAGCAATCCGGCATTGGTGGCAACCCAAGCCATCAACAGCAATACCCTGCGGATTGGTGGACTTGCGGCTGGTACGGTCAATATCACGGTGACGGTCACCGATAATCGCGGGGGCAGCATCACCACGATGTTTACTGTTACGGTCAATACCCCGCCGCCACCGAATCAACCGCCCGTGATTGGGGTCATTACCAACCAGACCATTGAAGTTGGGCAGACCCGCCAGATTGACCTTTCGCTCAGTGATGCCGATGGCGACCCCATTGCGTTCTCGGTGCTGTCGGGCAGTCCCGGTGTCGCTTCCGTCTCCGCAGTGGATGTGGACAGCCTCAATATTACGGGTGTCACGGTCGGCACTTCAAAAATTACGGTGTCCATCGGTGATGGGCGGGGCGGCAGTTCTTCGGCTGCATTTGATGTGGTCGTCAATCCTGCTACCATTCCCAATCAGCCACCCGTATTAGATAGTATTGCGCCACAGGCCGTCGAAACGGGTCAAACCGTTGCTGTCGCCCTTGTGTATAGCGACCCGGATAACGACCCCATCACGGTTGAGGCCGTCACCGACAACGCAGCCATTGCCACCGTGTTCCAGAGCAGCGAAATCGCCGTCACCGTCACAGGTGTCAGCGTGGGCACCGCCAATATTACCGTCACGATTAATGATGGGCGCGGGGGGATGGCAGCACGTACCTTTGCCGTCGCCGTAACCGCCGCCAATCAATATCCGCAGATGACGACGGTTGACCCACAGACCTGCCAAGTGGGCGATATTCTGAATCTGGTCTTGAGCTATGCCGACCCCGATGGTGATTTACTTACCCTGATCGCCGTATCCAGCGATAATGCGGTCGCACAGGTCAGCATCAACAACAATCCGCTGGTTATCAACTGTGTTGGTGCCGGGGTTGCCACCATTACCGTCACTACCGATGATGGGCGTGGCGGGGTGACGCCGATTTCCTTCCCAGTCAGCGTGGACACGCCGAACCAAAACCCGACCATTACCCAGATTACTCCGCAGACCTGCACCGCTGGCGAAACCCTGATTTTGCCCTTAACCATCAATGATCCCGATGGAGATACCGTTAGCGTCAATCCAACCACCAGCGATGCCAACATTGCCAATGTATCCTTGAATATGGATGGCACACTGAATCTGTTCTGTCTCAACGCCGGGCCAGCTACGATTACCGTTTTTGTCAGCGACACACGCGGCGGGCAATCCAATATGGCCTTCGGGGTAACGGTCAACGCTCTACCAACCAGTACACCATCTGCCACGCCGTCGGCAACCGTTACAACCGAGTTTACGGCAACACCTTCGGCAACTTCGACCAATACCGAGATACCGTCTGCTACACCGACCGAGACGGCAACCACCGAATTTACGGCAACGGCCTCAGCAACCTCAACCGAGACTGAAACGCCGTCCGCCACACCAACCGAAACCGCCACAACTGAATTTACGGCAACACCTTCGGCTACCCCCACGGAAACCGAAACACCGTCACCCACACCGACTGAAACGGCCACCACTCCACCGAACGAGCCGCCGTTTATCACACCGATTGACCCGCAATCTTGTTTAGTGGGGGCGTCCTTTGATGTCGCGCTGAACTATGGCGACCCCGATACCTCCATCGCGGCCATCAGCGCCACGTCCAGTGATGAGACCATCGCATCCGCGACCCTTGTGGGGACGACCCTCAGCGTCATTTGTAACAACGTCGGGGTTGCAACTATCACGGTATCTGTCACCTCGGATACAACGGTCGAGGCCAGTTTCGATGTTGCGGTCAATGAAGTACCCAACCAACTACCGAGTATTGACCCGATTGGCACCCAAACTTGTGAGGCCGGACAGGCGCTGGTCGTCAATTACACCGCCACCGACCCCGATAATGATGTTCTAACCACCACCGCCGTATCGTCTGACACATCCATTGCCAATGGGAGCGTTATTGACAGCTTCTCGCTGAATGTGGAATGTCTAGGTGCGGGTTCAGCCAGCATTACCGTCAGGGTCAATGATGGGCGCGGGGGTGAAGCCTCCACCGGATTCACCGTTGATGTGACCGCTGCCAATCAGCCGCCAAGCATCAGCTCGGTTGACCCACAGGCCTGCGAAGTCGGTCAGACCCTAGCGGTAACAATCGTGGTTACCGATACCGACAGCGACCTGCTAAATATCACAGCTCTCTCCGATAATGAGGCCGTCGCACAGGTAACGGTGGTAGATAGCGCAACCTTGAGTGTCACCTGTCTGGGTGATGGTTTTGCGACTATCAGTATCAATGTGGACGATGGACGCGGCGGCACCAATGCAACCGCATTCTCGGTGAATGTCAGTATGCCCAATCAATTACCGACCATCGCGCCGATTGACCCGCAGGCCTGCGCAAGCAATCAACCGCTAGTCGTGAACTATACGGCGACTGACCCCGACAATGATTTCTTAACCACCATCGCCGCATCCAGTGACACGGGTATAGCCATTGCCAGTGTCCCGGATGCCTTTTCCATCGCGGTGCAGTGCCTCAGTCCCGGCACAGCAACAATCACGGTCAGCACTGATGACGGACGCGGCGGCACCGCCAGCACCGATTTCACTGTCACCGTCTCTCCCCTCAATCAACAGCCGACGATTGACCCCATTGGCCCACAAACCTGCGAAGTTGGGCAAACGCTGACAGTGGCCTACTTTGCCATTGACCCCGATGGCACACCCTTGACCACCAATGTCTCATCCGATAATCCGGCCATCAGTGCCAATCTAGCCGACGCCAACAACCTCAGTGTAATCTGTAGTGATGCCGCGATTGCAACGATTACCGTTACGGTGGATGATGGTTTAGGCGGAACAGCTACGACCACCTTTACGGTTGAGGCCACCGCCCCCAATCAAGCGCCAACGATTGACCCCATCGTGCCGCAAAATTGTGAGGTCGGGCAACCTGTCACGGTATCCATCAACCCCGCCGACCCCGATGGCGACCTGCTCACCGTCACCGCCTTCTCCGATAATGACGGCATCGCCAGCGCGAGTGTCCTCGACAATGCCACCCTCAGCGTCAATTGCGTTGGGAATGGCTTTGCAACGATTTCGGTCAATGTGGACGATGGACGCGGCGGAACCAATGCGACCGCCTTCTCAGTCAATGTGACCACGCCCAACCAGTCGCCCTCGATTGCGCCGATTGACCCGCAAACCTGCGAGTCCGGTCAGCAGTTTGTCGTTAATTACACCGCGACCGACCCCGACAATGATTTCTTGGCCACCACCGCTGCATCCAGTGACAACAACCTTGTTGTTGCCAATGTTACCGATGCCTTCTCGATTGCCGTGCAGTGTCTCAACCCCGGCCCAGCGACTATTACCATCAGCACCGATGACGGGCGCGGCGGCACCGCCAGCACCGATTTCACTGTGACCGTCACGGCGGCTAATCAATTCCCGACGATTGACCCCATCGCCCCACAAACCTGCGAAGTCGGTCAACCTCTCACGGTATCCATCAACCCCGCCGACCCCGATGGCGACGCGCTGGCCGTCACGGCCTTCTCCGATAATGACGGGATTGCCAACACCAGCGTTCTCGATAATGCCACCCTCAGCGTCAACTGCGTGGGCAATGGCTTTGCGACTATCAGCGTCAATGTGGACGATGGGCGCGGAGGAACCAATGCAACCGCCTTCTCGGTCAATGTGACCACGCCCAACCAGTCGCCCTCAATTGCCCCGCTGTCCCCCGTCACCTGCGATGTCGGTCAGCCGCTGATGGTGTCCTATAGCGCCACCGACCCCGATGGCGATTTCCTAACCGTGACTGCCTTCTCGGATAATGATGGAATCGCCAGCACCAGCGTTTTGGATGCTGCCAATCTCAATGTGGCCTGCAATAGCGCCGGTTTTGCGACGATTACGATTAATGCCGACGACGGACGTGGTGGCGTTAATTCAACCACCCTCGGGGTCACGGTCAACGCGCCCAATCAGCCGCCGAGCATTAACCCCATAGACCCGCAAACCTGCGCTCCGGGTGACACCTTCAATGTCAATTTCAGTGCATTTGACCCTGAGGGCGACGTGCTGAATATCTTCCCGCAAGTTGATGTGGATGGAATTGCCCAAATCAATGTTTTGGACGGGGCTACCCTCAGCATCACCTGCCTAAATGGGGGCTTTGTGAATGTGACCCTCAATGTGGACGATGGGCGCGGCGGCACCAATGCAACCGCTTTCTCGGTCAATGTGACCACGCCCAACCAAGCGCCAATCCTTGACCCCATCGCTCCACAATCCTGCGCCCCCGGTGATACCCTCCCCGTAAGTGTGCCGACCTTCGACCCCGATGGTGATTTCGTCACGACGCAGGCCTTTGCCGATAACACAGGCATCACGCAGGTTGCTGTTCTCGACAGCACCAATCTGAGTGTGTCCTGCCTCAGCCCCGGCATCGCTACGATTTCGGTCAGTGTGGATGATGGGCGCGGCGGAACCAATGCAACCAGCTTCACCGTTGAAGTCGTGGCGGCGAACCAATTCCCGACCATCGCACCGATTGACCCGCAGTTCTGTGACATCGGTCAAGGCCTGCCCGTTGCGATTGGTGTTGGCGACCCCGACGGTGATTTTGTGAACGTCTCGGCCTTCTCCAATAATGATGGTGTGGCCCAAGCCTTTGCCCCGGATGCCTTCACGGTCAGCATTACTTGTAACGGCGCAGGCACAGCCACCATCACCGTCAATCTCGACGACGGGCGTGGCGGCACAGCGCAAGGCTTCTTTGATGTCACGGTCAATGAACCGACGGTGGTTGCTCAGGCCTTCGACATCAACAACTACCCGATTTTGCCGGATGTCGTTGACCTATATGACGAACTCCTGCCCATCTATCAAAACGGCGTCTTTAATCTGGGCCGTCGCAATACCGTCTTTGCGGTGGTGGGTGATGAGTCGTTAGGTGGCACCGATTTCTTAGATGATATTGCGCTCGGCAGCTACGATCTTGGCAGCTACCCCGACCTGCAAAATATCATCAATCACTACGGCTTCCAACCCGCCCATGATGTTTTGGGAGATGGGGCCGTTAGCTTCAATGTCACCAGCGCGGCGGCGGGCGAAGACTGGACAATCGAAAATGTGCTAGACCCAGCCTATGCCGATCCAAACATCTGCACCCCCGGCGAGACACCCTTCGATTGTGAACTGCGCCTCTCGCAGCCAAGCGTGGTGTTTATCAGCTTCACGCCGACGGATGCCACCTCGACGGATGTGGATACCTTCCGCACCTACCTCCAGCAGATGGTAGATGCGGCATTGGTAAGCGGCGTCATCCCGATTTTGACGACCCTGCCTGATGACGGTTCGGTTGGTTTCGACGCCCTCAATCAATACAACGAGGTCATTGCAGCCATCGCCACTGACGCCAATGTGCCGCTGTGGAATCTGTACCGCACGATGCAAGAAGCAACCAACGGCGTGTATACAGTTGGCGGCTTTGGCCCGACGGATATGACCGATGCGGCCCTGACTTCAGGCGTCAATCGTCGTAATCTGCACGCGCTATTCATCCTCGAATCGCTGCGCCAGACGTTCTTCCAGTAACCCCCAGTATCTGAAAATCACGTCCTTTCGATGTAAACTATTGAGAGGGCGTGATCTTTATTGACGATGGTTTTGACTGGGTGGTGGTTTGCGCCTATTGCCAACCAGAGAATTATTAAATGGATTCTATGACCGAAACCCACGCCACGTCGGCAAACCTTTCGACCGCGCAAAAAATACTGGCGGTAGCAATCCTTAGCCTAGTTGCAGGCCTTGTTTTCATTGGCTTGGTAAATTTTTACCCGGTTGGGGTGGATTGGAAAGCAAGCTACTACAAGCCTTTGCATGGGCATTTCCTTGACCCATACGAGCACTCCAATTTTGAAGGGTTGCCCTTATTACTGCTCATGGTTCCCCATGCGCTATTGAGTTTAAAGGTTGGCAACGCCATCAATTTAATGGTGCATTTTGCTGTCCTCGCCACCCTTATTTGGGTAAAAAAAGGAGGATGGCAGGCGCTCGTTTTAACTTTTACGTCGCCTCTTTTTCTAGACCTTGTCCGTACCAACAATGTAGATTGGGTACCTGCATTGGCTTTTTTGTTACCTCCTATGTGGGGTTTGCCATTACTGGCGGCAAAACCCCAAACGGTAGGCGGCGCAGCGTTGATCTGGTGGAAGCGCGAAAAATTCAGCCCCAAAATGTTACTTCCACTCATCGGGCTAGTCGTTTTATCATTGGTGATTTGGGGATTCTGGCCTACTGAAGTGGGCCTAAGTGATGTCCGTAACCAAGCATGGAATTTTGCGCCTTGGCCGCTTGGCATTCCATTAGGTATTTACCTACTGTATAAAGGGTACCAACTGAATGATGAAGTGGTCGCCGCAGCCGCCACCCCCCTCCTCGTACCCTATTTCGCGCCCTACAGCCTAGTCCCACTCATGGCCCTGTTATCTTGTAAATACCCCAAAATGGCCTTTTATATTTATTGCACGTTTTGGTTTTATTTTGTCATTGAGGCCCGTCGTATTGCTGCTACATAAATTTGAGAAGGTCGCGCACAATTGGAGTTGACCGATGCGGCCCTGACTTCGGGGTCAATCGTCGTAATCTGCACGCCCTGTTCATCCTCGAATCGCTGCGGCAGACGTTCTTCCAATAAATGAAAACGCCCTCTCGGTTGTATAAATTGGGAGGGCATCGTTTTTCATCTTATCCATCACAACAGGTCGTTAAACTCATCTACCATCACGCCCGCTTGTCGAATAATGCTTCTGAGCGTACTTTTCTTGAGTTCTTTATGATTCGGCACGGTGACACGACAAAATGGATCATCGCGCCGCAGCGTAATATGACTGCCTTCTTGCCGTACCACATAGAAACCTGCTGCGTTCAAGGCTGCAATACACTCACGGGCCGATATAACAGGCAGTTTGCTTATACCGCCATAACTTGAATGGGCGCAGCAAAATCTTCCGGTACTTCTTCATTATTCGCAAGCATATCCGCAATATGCAATTCTATCGCCTCTTTGATATTGGCAAGCGCCTCATCAATCGTATCCCCTTGACTGATACAACCGGGTAGACTTGGGACTTCAACCGCATACCCACCATCTTCGTCGGGGATTAAAATAACCTGTCGCATACTTTCCTTTCACCATGATTGAATTGATTGTACCAAAACTCTCATTTTTGAAGGGCTAAATTAACGGGCAGTCCCAACAGGCTCAGGAATAGGATCGCCACGTTCAAGGGCAACCTCTAGCCAGAGTCGTTTGGCGTCCTCCATCATGGGCAATATTTCATCCCACTCATCCACCTCGGTCATGCAGCCCTTCAATTCTTTGACGTGCACAAACCACGCCCCCTCATCGGGAATAATTTCGATGGTGTATGGCAGAGACATAATAGTAATCAAGGGTTTTATTCATTTATAATTCCGTATTTAAAACCGCACATTTTCAGTATAATCTAAAAACGAAGTGGATTTCTAAAAATTGAGGGGCTATCATGGGGCAAGTCTTCATAAGTTATAGTCATAAAGATAGCAATTATGCAATGCGCTTGGCAGGCTCTTTTGAGGCTTTAGGAATACCCTACTGGATAGACCATATCCGGCTAGAAGGTGGTAGTGAATGGTCAAAAGAAATTAAAGACGCAATTGAAAGATCAACCATCGTAGTTGTAATTATGACCCCAGACGCTGAAACTTCTGAATGGGTAAACCAAGAGATTCGTCTAGCCGAAAGTCAAAAGAAAAACATATTCCCGTTATTGTTGTCAGGGCGTAGCTTATCCCGTTTACAACATGTTCAATATTTTTCAGTAGTTAATGGCAAATTGCCTATGGAATCTTTTTATAAAAAGGTTATTGATTTTCTTACTCCGTTTCTTACTAAACCGATTTATTCATTTATCTCATCTGAGCATAGGGAAGCTGACTTAAGATTATTGGCTAAATTATGGAGGACTATCAATAGTGAGAAAATGTCATCATTCTCTACTTCAATCAATTATAGATCATTAACTAACAAAAGATTTACTGAAATACAAGAATATTTATATGCACGGGAAACTTTACATGAAAATCAATTCATAATTGAAGAATTAGAGCAAGCATTTGTGAAGTTTGATGAAATTCTAGCAGAGCTTTTACATCAAATTAGCACCTATCACGACATAATGCAGAGAGGTAATCGGGAAATGCTTGTACCGCATTACAAACTACCGGAAATTAGAAATGACTTTGAATCTTCTAGTGATGATATATTTAGGCATAAACTAAAAGAGCACGAAAAAACTATCAAAATGGCATATGATATGTTTGAAAAACATCGAGACCTCGTAAGTGCCATCAAGAAATGCTTGCCAGAGTTCTCTTTTCCAACAAACGAAGTATAAAGCACCTAAAAGTGATTTCTACAAACGCCGCTTGACTTTTGCCCTTGATTTCGCTACGATTCAAGGCTATTGATCAACAACTTAACAACAACAATACTCATCCAGAGCGGGGGAGGGACCGGCCCAATGAACCCGCAGCAACCCCTACGTTTCATCAGCGTAGGAAGGTGCCAATTCCGGCAGATTTTCTGGAAGATGAGTGTGGCCCCATAAGTCTGCAACTTATAGCGCCCCTCATCCTGTGTACCTGATTGAGGGGTGTTTTTACGCCACCCCCTTGCCCATATCAACAAAACAGTAGTGGGAGAATCCATGACTAAACAGCGCATCTATACCAACCGCCGCTATCTGGACGCTATTGCCGACCATGTGCTGATTTTTGACGGCGCGATGGGTACGCAAATCCAGCGCCACAAACTTACGGCGGATGATTTCGGCGGTGAACAATACAATGGCTGCAACGACTTCCTTGTCATCACCCGGCCCGATGTCATTGAAGACATCCACGCCAGCTATTTTGCGGCAGGTTGCGAGGTCGTCGAAACCGATACTTTCCGTTCCAATCGGCACACCCTCGGCGAATACGGCCTACAAGATCGCGTGTTGGAAATCAACCGCACCGCCGCATCCCTAGCACGTAAGGTCGCCGATCGTTTCGAAGCCGAAACAGGCATTCCGCGTTTTGTAGCAGGCAGCATCGGCCCCAGCGGATTTTTGCCCTCCTCCGATGACCCCGGCCTCAGCGCCGTGACCTATGACCAACTCGCCGATATTTTTGGCGAACAAGCACAGGGTTTGGTTGAAGGCGGCGCGGATGTATTGCTGATTGAAACCAGCCAAGATATTTTGGAAGTGCGTGCGGCGGTCTATGGCATCAATCGCTATTTTGAACAATCGGGCCAGCGTATCCCCCTCCAAGTGCAGGTGACATTGGATGTCAGCGGGCGTATGCTGCTCGGTACGGAAATCGGCGCGGCGCTGGTGATTTTGGAAGGTCTGCCGTTAGATGTGATCGGCCTCAATTGCTCCACTGGCCCGGAACACATGCGTGCCCCCATCAAATATCTGGTCGAAAACAGTACCAAGCCGATTAGCGTCCTGCCCAATGCCGGCCTGCCAATTAACGTAGACGGTGAAGCGGTCTACCCGATGCTGCCCGAACCTTTTTCCGACATGATGGCGGAATTTGTGGATTGGGGTGTCAGCGTAGTGGGTGGCTGCTGCGGCACAACCCCCGAACATATCACCCATTTACGTGATGCCGTCACCAAAGGTCAGCCTCATCGCCATGCCTCCCACCGCGCAGTGACGACTGAACCACAGGTCGCCTCGGCCATGCGCAATGTCAGCCTGATTCAAGACCCCGGCCCGACGCTGATTGGCGAACGGGTCAACAGTCAGGGCAGCCGCGCCGTCAAGAAAATGCTGCTCAACAACGACTATGACGGCATTTTAAATATTGCGCTGGATCAGGTCGAAGGCGGCGCTCACATTTTGGATGTCGGCGTGGCCCTGACCGAACGACCTGACGAAGCCGACCAGATGCGTACCCTCGTCAAAAAATTGGCGATGTCGGTCGCTGCCCCATTGGTCATTGACACCACCGAAGCCGATGTCGCCGAGGCAGCCCTCGCCGTCTATCCGGGGCGTGGCATCATCAACAGCATCAATCTGGAAGACGGTCTCGCCAAAATCGAGCGCACCGTCCCAATTGCCCTCAAACACGGGGCAGCCGTGATCGCCCTGACCATTGATGAAGTCGGCATGGCCCACACCGCCGAACGCAAACTCGAAATCGCCACCCGTATCCGCGACATCTGTGTCAATGATTACGGCATGAAACCCGGCGATTTGATTTTCGACGTGCTGACCTTCCCCGTCACCACCGGGCAAGAAGAACTCCGCGACGATGCTAAAGAAACCATTGAAGGCATCCGGCAAGTGAAGGCTAATCTTCCCGGCGTATTGACCTCCCTCGGCGTCAGCAATGTCAGTTTTGGCATTTCACCAGCGGCACGGGCTGTTTTGGACAGCGTGTTCCTCTATCAATGCCTGCAAGCCGGCTTGGATATGGCAATTGTCAATCCTAAGCACATCAAACCCTACGCCGAAATTCCCGACGATCAACGCCAACTCGCCAACGATCTCATTTTCAACCGCCACATTGACGCCCTACCGAAATTCATTCAATATTTCGAGGAAAACCAAATCGCCCTCGAATCCGGTGCAATCGCCGACCCCACCGAAGGCATGACCGCCGAACAAGCCTTGCATTGGCACATCGTCCACCGCAAGAAAGACCGCGTGGAAGAACTGATTGATGAATCACTGACCCGTCAAAGCGCGGTGGGGGTTCTCAATAACGTCCTGCTGCCTGCCATGAAAGAAGTCGGCGATAAATTTGGCTCCGGTGAATTGATTCTGCCATTTGTGCTGCAAAGCGCCGAGGTGATGAAAAAAGCCGTCGCCTATCTGGAAAACTTCCTCGAACGCAAAGAGGGGTCAACCAAAGGCACGGTTGTTCTAGCCACCGTCTATGGTGATGTGCATGACATCGGCAAAAATCTAGTGCGTACCATTCTCAGCAACAACGGCTACACCGTGCATGACATCGGCAAACAAGTACCCGCCAACACGATTATTCAGGCCGCCATTGACTATAAAGCCGACGCGATTGGCCTCAGTGCCTTGTTGGTCAGCACTTCCAAGCAAATGCCGTTGATTGTCAATGAGCTTGCCAAGCGCAATCTGCACTTCCCGGTGCTGATCGGTGGCGCGGCCATCAATCGCCGCTTTGGTCGCCGCATCCTATTTTTGGAGGACGGCGGTGAGCCCTATCAGCCGGGGGTGTTCTATTGCAAAGACGCCTTCGAGGGGTTGGATGTCATGGACAAACTCACCGACCCAGACCAGCGTGAACACTATCTAGAGCAAACCATCAGCGAGGGCTATGAGGAACTAGGCCGTGCCCGCCCCGAAGTCGCCAGCGCCGCCAGTGGAAAATCAACCGTCCAGCCCGCGCCGGATATTCCGACCCCGCCGTTTTGGGGAACACGCACCATTCACTCCATCCCATTGGAAAACGTTTTCCCGCACCTCCACAAACCCGAACTCTATCGGCTGAGTTGGGGCGCGAAGAATACGCAGGGTAAGGAATGGGAAAAATTGCGGGCCGATTTTGAGGAGCGCCTTGCATGGATGCAGCAAGAAGCCATCCGCAAGGGTACGCTCAAGTCACAAGCTGTTTATGGTTATTTCCCGGCTCAATCCGATGGCGAAAGCCTGATTATCTACGACCCGAAAGCGTGGGAATCGAATGGGGATACCATCGAAATCGCCCGTTTCAATTTCCCCCGTCAACCCAATGGCGATTTCCTGTGTCTCAGTGACTATTTCGCTTCGGTCGAAAGCGGCAAGATGGATGTCTGTCCTCTCCAAGTTGTTACGGCTGGCTCAGCGGCAACCAAATACTTTGACACGTTGCAGCATTCCGACCAATACACCGAAGCCTACTATTTTCACGGGTTGGCTGTGCAAACGGCTGAGGCCACCGCGACCTTTGTCAATCAGCACATCAACCACGAACTCGGCATCAATATCAAACGCGGTAAACGTTATAGCTGGGGTTATCCAGCCTGCCCGGACTTGGATGATCATCAAATCGTGTTCCAACTCCTGCCGGAAACGGTGCAAAAACTCGGCATGGAACTGACCTCCGCTTATCAATTGATACCGGAACAATCCACCGCCGCCATTGTCGTCCATCATCCCGATGCGAAGTATTACAGTGTCGGGGTCAGCCGCACCGAGCAATTGGTGAACGCATAACCAAAAACCGATTCCGCCACCCCTCTCTATATTTGAAGAGGGGTGGGGTGAGGTAAAAAAGTAAGGTCTATCCAAAATGCCAAAGATTCCATTCCGCGAACGTCTCGCCCAAGGCCCAATCCTTGCTGATGGGGCAATGGGAACGATGCTGCATCAAACCGGTGTACGGCTTCATGCGTGTTTCGACAGCCTGAATGTCAGTGACCCCGGTTTGGTCGCCAATGTCCACCGCCAATACATCGAGGCCGGGGCGGAAATCATCGAAACCAATACGTTCAGTGCCAACCCGCTGAAATTGAAAGAATACAACCTACAAGATGAAACCATCGCCATTAACCAAGCTGGGTATGAATTAGCCCATCGGGTGGTTGAAGCGACCTTCCGTGATAACGTCTATATCGCGGGGTCAGTTGGGCCATTGGGGGTGCATCTCGCTCCCTATGGACGCCTCCGCGAAGAACAAGCCTATGAATGTTTCCGCAAGCAAATCGGCGCTCTCATTCACAGCGGGGTGGATTTGATTCTGCTCGAAACCTTCAGCGATCTCAGTGAAATTGAAATCGCCACCAAGGTTGCCCGCGACGTTCGCGCCGAAATCCCGATTATCGCCAGCATGACCTTTACTCGAGATGATCGCACCCTGATGGGGGATACCCCCGCCGCCGTCACCAAAACCCTGCACCAAGCAGGTGTAGATGTGATTGGGGTGAATTGCAGCAGCGGCCCGTCACAATTGCGCCGCATTTTGACCATGATGCACCGGGCCGTTCCTGAAGCACGTTTTTCGGTTATGCCCAACGCGGGTTGGCCCGAAATGGTTAATGGTCGGGTGTTATATCCAGCCACACCAGATTATTTTGGCGACTATGCCAAGTCGTTTGTGGAAGCGGGTGCAACCGTCATCGGCGGCTGTTGTGGCACGACCCCACAGCACATTCAGGCTATGCGCAAAGCCCTTGATGAAAAATCAACTGCCCCTGCCATCTTTATCAGCTTGCCCGAAGCCGAAGCCAATGGCGACATAGATGTACCGGAACAGCCCACCGAATTGCAGCGCAAGTTTCAGGCGGGTAAATTTGTCGTCACGGTGGAAATGGCTCCCCCGCGCAGTTTTGTCGCCCAAAAGGTATTGGCAGCCGCCGAAATGCTGCACAGCGCCGGGGTGGACACTATCAACGTCTCGGATAGTCCAATGGCCCGTTTGCGGATGAGTCCTTGGGCCGTCGCGCATTTTATCCAAGATCAAATCGGCATGGAAACTGTGCTGCACTTCCCCACACGTGGGCGTAATTTACTGCGCGTGCAGGGCGATTTGTTGGCCTGTCATGCGCTGGGGGTACGTAATATTTTTGTGGTGATGGGTGACCCTACCCACGTCGGCGATTACCCGGACGCCTTCGATCATCACGATGTTGTGCCAACAGGTCTGCTGAAAATCATCAAGCATCAATTTAATCAGGGCATGGATCAGGCAGGTAATTCAATCAGCCAACCGACCAGCTTTTTTATCGGCACGGCCCTCAATTTCAACCCACCGGATTTGGATAAAGAGGTCAAGCTGCTGAAAAAGAAGATTGATTCAGGGGCAGATTTTGCGCTGACCCAGCCCGTTTTTGAGCCAGCCACCGCCGAAAAATTCCTACTTCGTTATGAAGAACTGATGGGCAAATTGGAAATCCCGATTCTCGCCGGAATTTTGCCCCTCTATAGTGCGCGTCATGGCAACTTCCTGCACAACGAAGTCCCCGGTATCATCATCCCCGACAACATCAAGAATCGCATTGAACGGGCGGGGGAAGATGCCGCGACAGAAGGGGTACACATTGCCCAAGAACTGATTTTGGAACTCAAGGGCATGGTGCAAGGAATCTATCTGATGCCGCAGTTTGGTCGCTATAACCTTGCCGCCGAAATCGTGGATGCACTGGCCCTGCCGACACCTTCCTAAATCCATTTCATTAGAGGCGTGTCTCAAGTGATGCGCCTCTCGGTGATTGCCCCATCGTCATCCAAACGCCGCGCTTCCGTTGGAAAAGTAAGCCCGGCCCGTGCTATAGTATCTATACTTCAAAGAACTGGAAACTTATCGGAGAACCCGGATGAAACGGTTATTGCTGCTCACATTGACCTCAATTTTTATCGTAAGTTTGACCATCGTGGCCCTACCTGCTACCCCTGCCCACGCTGACGGCTGTTTGGATAACCCCAACGCGGGTGGATGTCGTGCGGGTCTGCCCGTCCTGCAATATCAATCCCTGCTGGATGAAATGCTACTGCACAAAGAACCCGATGTGCGTCCTTTGGCTCCCAACGAATCTGAAATCAGCCGTTTTGCCTTCCGCCGTCTCAGCAATCCCAATGGCACGGAAGTATTCAATGCCCCCAATGGCGTGGTCGTTCGTACCATCGCGGCGGGTTTTAATTATGTCTCAGCCGAAGGTCAACAAGACGGCTGGATTAAGATCAATGAAGGGGAATGGGTGCGCGAAAGTGATACCGCCGTCACCCGCCCCAGTAATTATTCAGGGGTGTTCGTCAATCCTGATTCCAAATACACAATGGCGTGGATTGTCTATCCGGTGAAGCCCGCCCCCGCTCCCGGTTATGCCGAGAACCCAGATGCGCAACGCCTCGAAAAATACACCCGTGTCAACATTTTTGCGACGGTGGTGGTCAATGGCTACAACTGGTATCTGATTGGCCCGGATGCGTGGGTCAAACAAATTTATGTCGGCAAGGTGCTGTTTATTGACCGCCCCGAAGGTGTCAAAGGCCGCTGGTTCGCCGTTGATCTGTTTGAACAGGTCTTAGTCGCCTATGAAAACGATACCCCCGTATTTGCCACCCTCATTTCCAGCGGCCTGCCCGAATGGAGTACCAACGAAGGCACTTTCCAATCATGGACACGCCTGCGTAATGGCCCAATGAGTGGTGCAGAAGGCCAGACCGATTTTTATAGCTTGGAAAACGTGCCTTGGACGCTCTATTTTGATAATTCCATCAGCATTCACGGAACCTACTGGCACGACGGCTTTGGCTATCGGCACAGTCATGGCTGCGTTAACATGAGCATCACCGATTCGCATTGGGTTTATAAATGGAGCGAAGACGGCGGCTATACCTTGCCCTTTGTCCATGTGTGGTCAAGCGGTGAATATCGCGGCGAATAAGCCGAGCAACGAATTAATAGGGGTGTGTCACAAAGATGCACCCCTTTTTGTTTTCCCCAAGTGGAACTTCGCTGCCCTGTTGATCGTCTTAGCAAAAAGTGAATAATTTTGAGGAAAACATCATGCAAAATTGGTTTTCCAAAGGGTGTGCCATCGCATTTTTGCTGCTTGGCTTATTTGTGTTGGCATTGTCGCACCCTCACCAAACCGCCTATGCTTGTACCGCCACTTCCGCGACTAATCCCGGCCCGCCGCCCATCGAATTCAGTATTGAAGACCGTGTGGCCTTAGCACCACTAGTTCTGGAGGGTACGGTTGTCGCACGGAATCATGATCTTTCGGCACAGGTTGAAGTCCATCGTTATTTCAAAGGTGATGGCCCGGCCATTATGAACGGAGTACGCTATGGCGACGGGGCGATGTGCCAGTCACCACTCTTTCCCGGAGGGCCAATTATTATTTTCATCAGTGAATGGCGACCCGGTGATTATGCCGTCTACTATTTCAACGGGGTTGGGACACTTCCAGCTACTGAAGAAAATATCCAGCAAGTGATCGCAGCGGTTGGTCAACAGCCGATTGTTCCCAATGCGACCCCAACCCCCACGGTGTCGCCATCTGAGCCTATGCCTTTCGATGAATCAGGGCAAACCGACCTATCGGGTGCCCTAGAGATTTGTCTGCCCAGTTTACTGCCTATTTTGATGGGAATTGTGATTGTAAAACGGCGAGCCAGTCTATGAAAGCTAACGTCATTCGCCTCATAAGTAGCATCATTTTCTTGATCGGGGTATTCACCATAACCTTGATGAATGCCTCAACGCCGTCCGCCTATGCCTGTACCCCTCCGGTTGGTGGGTTACCGAATTACACATTAGCAGATCGGGTCGGTTTCGCGCCGATAGTTTTGGAAGGCCGTGTCATTTCGGTAGATGAAACCAGCTTTCCCATGACCGCGACCATTGAAGTGATGCAATATTTCAAAGGCGGTGGTGGCCCTGCGACTCTCACAGTCAGCCGATTTGGGAGTAGTTCGGTTTGCCTCTCAATGGTTTATGAAGGGGATCACATTATTTTATTTGCATCCGGCGACCCACACAGCGGACAACTGACGGCCTTCTATGCCAGCCAATTTGATGCCGTCACCGCTGCCACGCCTGAAGCTGTTCAAACGGTCATTGACACGGCTGGACAAGCGCCTATCTTGCCCGATGTACAGGCTTCTGTAACACCCGAACCGGAGGAATCTGCGGCGGGGGGAACAATTGACCGCGACCGCATATTGTCCTTTGGGCCGCTCGAATTATGTCTCGGCTTACTACTCGCGCCGCTGTTATTGGGAAGCGTTCTAGTGGTCAGCCATGCCTCACGCAAATAGATAGCGAGTGTTCAATTCCACCATGCGTTCCTCGCCATCAAAGCGCAGTTTCAACGGCTCACCCTTGCGGGCACTGGCTTCATCCAACAAAACCGCCCCCGAATTAAATGGGGGATTTTTGAGTTGCAGCAACACATCCATCGAGCGCGGTTTCACCTCAAAAATCTCGAAAAAATAGTGGGTAAAGATGCCCGTCAGCCCTTGACGGCGGGTTTGTTTGCTGTCCTGCACGATTTTCAGAAATTCCATGCGTAAGTCGTCAGGTCGCAGTGTTGCCAAAACGCTAGATTCGTCTACCAATTCTTCGCGGATTTCGCGGAACGGGTCAAGTTCGCGTTCTTTGCGTTTACGAAACCACACCCCAAACGCATCCAAATATTCTGATCGCATAGCAAAACGCAAATCTCGGTTTTCGGGGGTTTCCAATCGCGCCTCAAACGGGGCCAGAGTCTGCACATCCAATACTTGTATCGCCCCGCCCACCGGTGATAATTCGTAAATTCCCTTGCGGCGTCGGTTGTAATTCAGCAGCAGCAAATACGACCCCTCCACCATAAATCGGCATAACGAGCCACAGCTAACGCGCACTTCCCCGTCCATCAAATTTTCCCCTCATGCTAACGCGACACATAGGGATTATCGCTAATCCACCATCGCCACGCCATACTAAACCACGGCTCCGGGACTCGTTTGCCAAGCCCGATGCGTGGGCCTGTGCTGACCTGCACATCTTCAATGGGTGTCCCTTTTTCAATCCACAGCCCAGCTTGCTCATCGGTCATATTCACCCGATTTTGCTGACCGTCTACCCCAATCGCAAGCGTCAACCGCGCTGGCCCACTCGTCCATTCTTTGGTAGGGCGATTAGGCCGCCGTTCCGCCATCAAGTCTAATCCCTCAACTGGCTCAATCGCCCGCAGCAACACTGCCGCCGGATGCCCCTCCGGTTCACATGCCACATTTAATAACCAGTGCATCCCATAGGTGAGATACACATAGGCATGACCGGGATGCTCATACATCGGCAAATTGCGCGGTGTGCGTTTTAGGCGTCCATGTGAGGCCAAATCATCCACCCCGGTATAGGCTTCGGTTTCAACGATGATGCCACTCACCCGCTGCCCATCAATTCTCCTGACCAGTCTCGCGCCAAGTAGCTCCCGCGCCACCACACAAGCATTTCGGCTATAAAAATCACGATTGAGTATTGTCGGTGCCATCTTTATCGTACTCTTCCAGTAGTGCCAATTGTTGTTTTAGCTCAGATTCATGGCCCATTTCGGCGTTGCTGATAAACCGCTCAAATAAAATGTGCCCATCACTGAAGAACTCGATTTCCCAATGCTCACCCGGTATGACAACACATACGCAAATAGTCTCCGGACGAATTCGCTCCAAGCGATACCAATATTTTTTGTGCTTAAGGTATTCCAAGAAATCTAAGAGTTTTTGAAAGGAATTTTTGCGTGGCATAGTTATTCACTATTCGCCTCAGTGTATAACCTCATGACTTGTTCCAAAACACTCTCATCTTCAATATCCCCAGAACTTCTAAATCGCTCAAATTCAATATGTCCGTCGGCAAAAAACTCGACTTCCCATCGTTCGCCGGGAACATCAACAAAGACACAAATCGTTTCAGGGCGACTATGAGTCAGGCGATACCACAACCCCTCATCTTCTAAACGGTCTAAGAAATCCAGCAGTTTTTGAAATGAACTTTTGTGAGCCATAAGGGAATCTCAATTTCACTGAAAACGATGGGTGATTGTGATGGAACAACTTATATCACTGGATTGCTCCCCTAACTCGATTTTTCCGCTTCCCTCACCCATAACCGTATAGGCATTCCAGCCCGTTTCATCAATCGGGGTCGCTTCATTTTCATTGGTCAGGCTCAATTCCAATCGGGCATCATCCCCAACCACCAGCAACATCCCATCCGTCCAATTCCACGCCCAATCCTCAACCCACACCCGATTTTCATCCGCCCCTGCCAGCCCCACAGCCACACGACTGGAACGGGTCACATTGATATTTCGCCCATTTGGGTTGTCATCAATCGTAAGGGTCGCCTGCAAAATCCCATTCATCGCCCATGCCGATTCACGTTCGGGGGCAAAAGTATCAGCGACAAAACTGGCCCGATCAAATAACACCGCAAATGGAATTTCGCAGCCCTCGTCGGATTGGATTTCCCATTGTTCGCGCTGAAAAACAGGATGAGGGCCGTAGTCTTGCGGGAACTGCCATTCATATTCATCGGCGACCTGTGCAAATCCGATGGCAGGCACTTCTAAATCGCTACTGATAACATTAGACTCCGTCGTAGCAAGTTCGGGGTCATCTAGAGCCAAACCCACCAGCAGACCGCCGCCTACAATCCCCGCCAACAAAATCACAACCCACCCAAACCACCGCATAATTGAAATTCCTAATGTCGTTTTCAATGATTCTAATGCTAATAGTAACCAATTTCAGAACAAATGTACAGGTTCTTAAAATTCCTCATGGGCTTTTAAACCTTCTTTGTTATACTGTGGTAAATAACATAAAGGATTTAAACCATGCCTTACCTGATTGATGGGCATAACCTCATCGCCCAACTGCCCGACCTAAAACTAGATGACCCCGATGACGAGGCCAAATTAGTCCTGAAATTGCGAAGTTTCAGCAGTCGGGTGGGCAAGCGAGTGGTCGTGATCTTCGATCATGGTCTACCGGGGGAAATTTCGACGCGCCTTTCCACCCACAGCGTCATCGTAAAATTTGCTTCTGAACATAGCAGCGCCGATGCCGTCATGCGCGATATTATTCGCCGCACCGAAGACCCTGCCAGTTGGATTGTGGTGTCATCCGATACCGAAGTGACCGATATTGCCAAAATTGTGGGGATGCGGTGCATTACCTCACACGATTTCGCCCCGCAGTTGAAGGCCACCCCGCAAGTAAATCCCAAAATCAAAGCTGCCCAACAAGCCGTCAGCAAAAAAGTCAATCCACGCCTATCCCCCAAAGAGGTTGAGGATTGGATGAACCTGTTTGCCAAAGACAACAAGGACTAATTTTTCTTCCCCATATACAGCGCAATAAACTCTAACGCATTGGGCAGGGCTGCCATCGCCTGTTTATCCCCCGGCAACATCAAGGCTTTGGGGTCACGCTGCAATTGACGAGCCGCTTGATATGCCCCGGTCAAGGTTTTCCAATCCGGCTGCATCCATTTTTCCGGCACCCTCAGACACGCCATCACGCGCTGTAACGCCTGCCCCGCCGGACTATTCCATTCGACTTCGGGTTGTTTCGCAACCCCAGCCATCGCAGCTTTTGCTTGTTTTTGGGCATCTTGCTCATTGCCCATTTTTTTAAAGACGCCCTTCGACATCTTCTGCATCAATTTGTCCATCTGCCCCGCATCAACGCCCTGCTCTTGGGCATATTTCTGCAATTCGGGTGGCAAATCGGTCAGAGCAGCATCAGTCGCTTGAACCGCGCTGGCAGTCACCACAGCCGCCTGCTGCAAATCGGCCTCGGTCATGCCGGGACGCAAGAAGGCCGTTAAACCTGCCATCCCATCGGATACCGTGCCGATTTCAAACTGATCGCTAGCAGTATAGGCCGCCTTAATGACCGACATCCCCGCCAAAATTTCGCGGGTGGTGTCGTCGGGCCAGATTTCGTTCGGCGCGAAAATCATGCGTGCCCAGCCACCTTCTAGCGCCCCAATGAAACAGCGAACGCGCTGCTGTAATCCGACGGGTGTGCCTGTTCCCCCCGCGAAGGGGTCATAGAAGGTATAACCCGCCGCTTGTAGGCTGGTTTTTAGGCGCGATTGGAGATCGGACGGATGGCTGTTCGGGAACAGTAACCACTGGGCTAAGCTCATTTTTTTGCGGCCTCCACAATCGTGACAATATTTGAAATCTGGATGAACCCCAAGCGCTGATACAGGCGGGCATCGTTCTCCGGTACACCCACACTGTAAATTACCCCACAGCCATTGGTTCGGGCAAATTCAACCGCCAATTGAATGAGGGTCTCCTCCATCCCAAACCCGGCCCACGGCCACACCACTGCTGGCTGATCCACATAAGCGACCCCATTCCCCAGCGACATCTGAATCGCCGCCGTTGGATAATCGTGATACAGGCCAATCAAAAACACCCGTTCACCGCGCTGAAAGGCTTCTTCATAAACCTTAAACGCCTTAGGGTCAATCACATGGTCATCTACCCCATAGTAACCGGCGCGATATGTCCGCCACCACACAGCGAAATCTTCATGACTGACGGCCTCTTGGATTTGAATATGGGGTTGATCAATCGGCACCGTTCCAAAGGGTTTTTCGCCCTCCGGCACAGGCCCATACAGCGGCAGATATAGCCAAACCGGGGTATTCAGGAATTGCTGAAAGCCGTGATATTCCAAATGACGTTGAAAGGCTTCCGGGAAAAGCGCATCCAGATATTGCAGATGAGGCCAGCGCCCCCGTTCTTCTAGCGTATCAAATCCCCGGCGCACATCTTCACCCCGCACCCATGTAATGCCCTGATGCGGGATAACCAGACTATACGCCGGATCAAATTCGATAGGGTGAAACACCACCCCCGCCGTATTAAACTCGGCATAGGCCGCACCTGCCCGCCGTTGTTCGGTGAGCAGGTGGTTCTGAATGAGTCGCAGTTCGCGGCGTTGGTGGTGATTAAGGGTCATCGCATCCTAAACTTAGGCAACCGTGCCTTCACGCAGGAAGTTACGTAGCACTGTATTCAAAATCCCGCCGTTACGATAGTAATCCAATTCCACCGGGGTGTTAATACGCGCAATCGCCATAAACTGATCTTGCGTACCATCTTCGCGGGTGAATCGTACCACCACATCTTGCAGCGGTTGTAGGGTATCGGGAATCTCAATTGTAAAGGTTTCCCGACCATTCAAACCAAAGGTCTGTGCATTCTGCCCCGCCTTAAATTGGAGTGGCAGCACGCCCATAAACACCAGATTACTGCGGTGTATACGTTCAAAGCTCTCCGCCAACACCGCCTTGATGCCAAGCAGATAAGACCCCTTCGCGGCCCAGTCACGACTAGAACCCGTACCATATTCCTTGCCTGCCACCACAATCAGCGGGGTGTTGTCGGCTTTATAGCGTTGGGCGGCCTCATAAATACTGACCGTCTCGCCATTGGGCAGATAGATTGTCCAACTGCCTTCTTTGGGCGCAACCAACTGATTCTTGAGACGGATATTGGCAAACGTCCCGCGTGTCATCACTCGGTCATTCCCACGCCGCGCCCCATAGCTATTGAAATCGCGGAGTTCAACACCCTGCTCAATCAGATAACGACCAGCGGGGCTATCTTTTGCAATGTCACCAGCGGGCGAGATATGGTCAGTCGTGATACTGTCACCAAATAGCGCCAACACCCGCGCCCCTTCGATATTGCTCAAGGGCAGCAAATCGGGTTTCAAATCCATGAAGAAGGGCGGCTCTTGGATATACGTCGAGGTGTCATCCCACGCGAACATTTCACCACCCGCGCCCTCGATGTCGTTCCATATCTGATTGCCACCAAAGACCTGTCCATAGTGGGTGTGATACATATCAGGACTGATGGAATCACGCACCGTCTGCAAAATCTCGGCTTGGCTGGGCCAAATATCGCGCAGGAAAACGGGTTTGCCATCGCTGCCAATGCCCAACGGTTCGGTTTCAAGGTCAATATCCACTGTGCCCGCCAGCGCATAAGCGACCACCAGCGGCGGTGAGGCAAGGAAGTTCGCCCGTACATTGGCATGGATACGACCCTCAAAGTTACGGTTGCCGCTGAGGACTGCTGCTGCTACCAGATCACCTTCGTTAATGGCGTTGACAATCTCGGTTGGCAGTGGCCCAGTATTCCCGATACAGGTCGTGCAGCCATAGCCGACCACGTAGAAGCCAAGTTGTTCCAGATAATCGAGCATCCCGGATTGTTTCAGGTATTCCGTCACAACCTTCGAGCCGGGGGCCATGCTGGTTTTAACATAGGGCTTGGCTTTCAGACCCTTCTTGACGGCATTACGCGCCAACAGACCCGCCCCCAACATCACACTGGGGTTGCTGGTATTGGTGCAACTGGTAATGGCGGCAATCACCACCGAGCCGTGTGTCAATTCGACTGGCTCACCCTTGTGACCATTTTCCGAACGAACCACCGCTTTGGAAGCGACTTGTGCTTCGGTCAAACCAAAACCTTTGGCCCCGACTGGCGCACGCAGGGATTTTTCAAAATCCTCTTTCATGGCCTTGAGGGTGACGCGGTCTTGGGGACGTTTTGGCCCCGCCATGCTGGGTTCGACTGTGCTGAGATCGAGTTCCAGCGTATCAGTAAACACGGGGTCGGGGGTTTCGTCGGTGCGGAACATGCCCTGTGATTTATAGTAAACCTCAACCAGTTGCACTTCTTCTTCGGTGCGACCCGTCCGGCGCAGATAGACCAACGTTTCGTCGTCTACCGGGAAGAAGCCCATTGTCGCGCCATATTCGGGGGCCATATTCGCAATCGTCCCGCGATCCGCAAGACTAATATTCGACAGGCCCGTCCCATAAAATTCGACGAACTTATCCACCACGCCCTTCTTGCGCAGCATCTGTACGACGGTCAGGGTCAAGTCGGTGGCAGTCACACCCTCACGTAGTTTGCCATACAGCTTAAAGCCGATGACTTCCGGCGTCAGCATGTAAATGGGCTGACTGAGCATCACGGCTTCGGCTTCAATCCCACCGACACCCCAGCCCAACACGCCCAACGCATTAATCATGGTCGTGTGCGAGTCTGTCCCGACGAGTGTATCCGGTATGGCAACTTGCCCAACGCCGTCCTCGCGCACAAACACGCCCTTCGCCAAGTATTCCAAGTTCACTTGGTGAATAATGCCGGTCGCGGGTGGAACAACACGGAAATTGCTAAAGGCATTCCGTCCCCATTTCAAAAATTGGTAGCGTTCACCGTTGCGCCGAAATTCCAAATCCGCGTTGAGGTTAAGAGCTTCGGGTGAGCCAAAATAGTCCACCTGCACCGAATGGTCAATCACCAAATCCACCGGAATAGTCGGGTTAATTTGTTTGGGGTCGCCACCCAGCCGCCCCATCGCTGAACGTAGCGCCGCAAGGTCAACCACTGCGGGTACGCCAGTGAAGTCTTGCAGCACCACCCGCGCCGGACGGAAGGCAATTTCCGTTTGGACAGGGCTGGCGGCATTCCAATTGGCAAGTTCTTGGACGTTTTCCGGCGTTACCGAATAGTTGTCCACATTGCGGAGCAGGTTTTCTAGCAAAATTTTGATGCTAAAGGGCAGGGTATTCAGATGCCCAATGCCATCCTCTGCCAGTTTTTCCAGCCGATAGTAGTCCACTGATTTGCCGGGGACGTTCAGTCGGGTGCGGGCCTTAAATGTATCTTGAGTTGTGTGTTTCAATGTTTCATTTCCTCGCTTTCATTTTTTCAGGCCAAGTTGGGTTGCCTGTCAATGACATGTGTGTGGAGAGTTTGGGGTGCATCAATATGAATCAACTACCCCGCTTAATCTGGCGTTATCATCTAATAAACCACGATTTTGACGATAGGCTATGTAGAAATCATACCGCAAATTCTAGGTCTGACGAGAGGACGACTTACCGAATTCGGTCAGTCCATATGAATTACTTTCTTCGTTTTTCCCGCCGATTTCCCGGCGAATCCCCAAAAATTCATGAAAAATCCCTTGCTTTCGTTAATTTTCACATTATTCTATCTCAACTTGATTTAGAATTTAGAAACCAGCGGTATACCATTCTCAAACTGGAGAACTTAGGGTGGACGGTTTAGTCGGTCAACTTCTCAACCAAAGATATGAAATTCTGACCGTCCTCGGCACCGGGGGGATGGGCATCGTCGCACAGGCTTACGATCGTTACCTCGACCGTGCTGTGGCGCTCAAATTGATTCGGCCCGAATACGCCATCAACGACGGGTTCGTGCAGATGTTCGTGCGCGAAGCCCGCACCCTTGCCAAACTTGACCATCCTAACATTTTGCCCGTCTATGATTTGGGTATGACAGATACCGAAGTTTATATGGTCACACCCCTCGCTCCGCATGGCACGCTGGCAGACCGTTTTCAAAACGGCCCCATGACCTTTTATGAAAGTGAACGGATATTGCGCGAAGTCTGCGACGCGATTGATTATGCCCATCGCAACGGCGTCATTCATTTGGACATTAAACCCGACAACATCCTCTTTGACCGCAATGATCGCCCCCTCGTCGCTGACTTTGGCCTCTCCAAAATCCTGCAATCTGGCCTCTATGTCGAAGTTGAACCGCAGGTCGGCACAATCGACTATATGGCGCCAGAGCAAATTTTTGGCGACCCGGCTGGCTCCTATTCCGATGTCTATGCCCTCGGCTTGACTCTCTATGAAATGCTAATGGGTCAGCTTCCCCACCGCGAACCCAACGGCGTCATCACCTTCGACTATCTACTGCCACTCAGCATTATGGCCGTGATTGAAAAAGCCACCCACGCTGACCCCACCCAACGTTATCAGACCGCCCATCAATTTTCGCAGGCGTATACTGAGGCGTGGCTGTACGAACAAACCGTCGGTGATTTTTCGATTGGCGGGCACAAATCACATTAACCTGAACCACGCGCTTGCTCAAAGGCGTACCAACAAGGTTCGCCTTTTTGTTTTTCCATTCTAAAATAGGGGCACCATAGATTTTTATCAAAGGATGCCCTATTTATGAAAACACAGCTTGAGCAAACCCCCATTTTGCCAAACAGCCTTGCGATCTGGGGCTTGGGGCAAATGGGCGTGGCGATTAAAGGCCCGGAAGGGGTAATTTATATTGACCCATGCCTAACCGATGTTGTGCGTGAACAATTTGGCGAATTTTGGGTGCGTGGCTACCCCCCTCCCATCCTGCCCGAACACGCCTCCCACGTCAGCTATTATTTCATCAGTCACGAACACCTAGACCACCTAGACCCCAAAACAGTTGGCCCAATTGCCAAAGCTTCCCCCAACGCCAAATTTGTCACAACAGGCTGGTGCAAAGACCTCTTGGCGGATTTAGACATTGCCGATGATCGTGTCATCTTCCCGCCTGCCCTCCAACCTACTATCCTCCCCGGAACAACCTGCCGCGTCACCCCTGTCCCGTCGGCCCATTACGAAAAAGAATATGATGAGCAGAAGGGCTATCGCTGGCTGGGTTTTATCATCGAATGGAATGGCGTCACCTTCTATCATGGCGGCGACACCTTGATCTACCCCGGCTATATCGAGATGCTCAAAGGTCTGCCCACCGCCGACATCGCTATGATTGCGCTCAATGGTCGGGATTATTTCCGTGAGCAGGTCGGCATTCTGGGAAATTTCATGCCGATGGAAGGGGCACAATTAGCCCAAGAACTCGGTTGGGATGTCGTCATCCCCGGTCACAACGACCTCTATCCCAATAATGCCATCCCGTTCAGTCACATCATCGAAGCCTTTGAAACGGTTAACCCCCGCCAAAAATTGAAAATTCTGCAACCCGGCGAACTGTATTACTACGTCAAATAGCCGCATAGTTTGAGGGCGTGCCATCCGCGTGCGCCCTTCTATTTTTTTGTTACACCCCCGACCCAATTTTCCGCCTAAAGTCTGAGCAACCTTTACCCAAAGGCCGTCGTCTTACCTTATGGTTCGGATTACTATTCAAGATGGCGAAGTCGCCTAGTTCCTATTGCATCGCAACAGCGCGGCACTTGCCAGAGGATTCATCACCATGCACCAAATCCAAATCATCATCGGGGCTGTTTGCAGCCTCATTTTTATGTCGGCCACCTTTCCGATGTTGTATAAGGCATGGCGCACCAAGAACATGGAATCGTACAGCCTGCTCAACATTGGACTGAACAACACGGGCAACCTGCTCTATTGGTTGTACGTCGCCACCCTGCCAGTCGGCCCGGTCTGGATGCTGCATGGGTTCAATACTCTCGTCACACTGATTATGCTGATCTGGTATCTCATGTATCGCACCGATAAGAAGGCTATCAAGCGCCTAACCGCTGAGTTGAAGCGCCAGACGATGAGTTTTGCGCCCATCCGTACCGAGAACTCTACGCAAAGCTGACGCGCCGCCGACGTTTTAGGCGTCTCCCCCACGCCGATGCACACAATCTAACTTTGCTAACGGCGTGGATTGGCATGAACAAGCGATTTCATCGAGTGCAAGGTTAGAAAATGCCATCGCCTGTGTCAAAGCTGTAACACCTTCAACACGGGCCTGTAACAGCCAAGTGCTAACTTTAGAAATGTATCGAGGGAGTGATTGCAATCGAGCAATCCAAGAGGAGTGCAAACATCATGAACCGCGTAATCTCACTCACCACATCATTCATCCTGATTCTGTTGTCCGTCTTGGTCGTGCGTCCAGCGGCGGCAGATAGTCCGGCCCAAGCGGCTAACTTCTGGATCGGCGACTACTTCAACAATGCCTATCTATCGGGGACGGCTGTCGTTTCCCGCCAAGAGCAGTCCGTTGCCTTCAATTGGGGCACTGGTTCGCCCGCCGCAGGCATCCCATCCGATAATTTCTCGGCGCGTTGGGGATCAAATCCCTATTTCACGGCTGGAACCTATCGCTTCACCATCACCGCCGATGATGCCGTTGCGCTAACCGTTGACTTCCAAAACAGCGTGTTTAATACCATCGCCAGCCCTAAACCGGGTCAAACCCTGACCGCCGATTACGTCATGACCGCTGGTGTCCATCACCTGCAATTGGACTATCAAGAATTCGGGGGCGACGCCTATGTCTATCTCAGTTGGACGCAGATTTCTGGCAATCCCAGTCAGCCAGTTGTCCCCAGCGCCGTTGTGATGACCAACGAACTCAATGTACGCAGCGGCCCCGGCACGGCCTATCCCGTCGTTGGCAAGGTCTATCAAGGCCAGCTTTTGACCATGACGGCCCGTAATCATGGCGCGACGTGGATTGCAGTCAACGGCAATGGTGTTTCCGGATGGGTCAACGCTAGTTATGTTCAACCCAATGTTGCCATCACCAGCTTGCCCGCCCTTGATGGTGGCCCAACCCCCATCCCCGGCCAACTCACCGCGACGGTCAACACGGGCGCGTTGAATATTCGCTCTGGCCCGACCTACTACTTTGCGATTGTCACCACCCTGCAACGTGGTGGCAGCATGAACGTAATTGGGCGTAATGCTGATACCAGTTGGGTACAGGTGCAGCTTTACAATGGCCTGCAAGGGTGGGTCAACGCCAAGTACATTATCGCCAGCGGCAACCTATATACCCTGCCGATTACCAGCGGGGGCACCCCAACCCCGCCCCCCGCGACCCGTACCTATGTGGTGCAGCCGGGTGATAATCTCTATCGTATCTCGTTACGATTCGGGGTCAGCATGGCCGCCATTGCCGCCGCCAACAATATCTACAACTACAGCCGCATCTACGTCGGACAGGTCTTGATTATCCCGTAAATGCAGCCCATCAAAAACAGGGAGGAGTCTCCACCGCCTCTCCCCTCAAATTTTCATGACAATATGCCAAGCTGATTATTGCAGCGGGCATATTTCTTTTTCCGGCCTGTGCTGTACAATTCCCCTGTTCTGAAAAAATTACCGTAAGGAGAATTTGGGGAATGTTGTTTCTTCGTCGTCACCGTTGGGCAATAGCCCTGTTATTGATTGGAACTATCCTTGTCGGGTGTGGTATTCAAACCTCCTCCGAGCCTGAAATCGTTGCAACACAGATGAATCGGGCCGCTACCCTCACCCCGACTTTTGTAGCCCCTGCCTCATTCGATTTGCAGGCCGGAGCGAATTTATATGTACCAAACTGCGCCCCATGTCATGGCGATTTAGGTCTAGGCGATGGCCCAACCGCCGCCAGCATTAGCTGCCCTGTGCCCGCCCTAGCCGAACGTGGTGATGATGCTACGCTCGAAGCATGGTTTGCGATTGTGCGCGATGGCAAGCGGGGTGAAGAAACCTGCATCATGCCTCCTTGGAGCAACCGCCTCACTGACAGCCAGATGTGGAATGTAACTGCGTATGCGTTTGGTCTGCGCGATGGTGATGTACCAGCCCCCAACGCCACTGAAGCCGTCGCCGAACCCCTACCCGATTCCACCGAAGAACCTGCCGACAGCACCCCGGCTCCAACCGAAGCACCGACGGAAGCCGTTACCGAAACCGCCCCTGAAGCGACTGAAGCATCGGCTGGTGGCGCGGAATCCACGCCTGCGCCAACCGAAGCTCCCACTGAATCTGTCCCAGCAGCTACCGACGAACCTGCCGCCACTGAAGACCCGCTGGATGTGACCGATACATTTACGCTCACGGGAACGGTCAGCAACGGCACGGCTGGCGGAACACTCCCCGAAAGCCTGAACCTGCGCATTCGGGTAGCGGCTCTCGACCACAATGGCCTGCCCCAAGAAATTCATAATGCCGAAACCACGATGGCAACCGATGGGACTTATGTTTTTGAAAATGTGCCCCTCAATCCCAATGCGATTGCCTCGGTTCAAACCGACTATGCGGGCATCACCCAGTTTTCACAGAGCCTCATTGTCGGCGATGTCGTGGAAGGTAGCTATAACCTACCCTTCCTCATCTATGAAACCACCACCGACCCGGTAGACATCAAGATTGCCACCAGCGATGTCTATGTGGATGCCGTCACTGCTGAGGGGGCTTCACTGGTTCTTCAGACCTTTGTATTTACCAACAACAGCGATCGAATCTACATCGGGCAAGACAACCGCACCCTGACCATTACCCTGCCAAATGACGTAGCGAACGCATCCGTCGAGGATTTTGCTGGCACAGCCGACCGCTTCGAGCAATCTCAAGAAGGCACACGCACCGTATTTTACGACAGCGCCCCGGTCTATCCCGGAACCAATGATGGCATTCTTGCTACCTTCAACAAAGGCTATACGGGGAGCATGACCGTCGTCCAAGCCTTTAACTATGAAGTCGAAGCCTTCTCAGTCTTTGTCGCCCAAGATCGCGGCCTTGAACTAGACGGTGATCAATTCCAACCCACCGAGCCGCGCACCTTGAACAATGGCGTCGTCTACAATGGCTACACCATCCCCACCGCCATTCCATTAGGCACAGTGGTTCAATATGTCGTGAAAGACGGCCCAAACACGCCGACTACCACTTCGACAACCAGTGGAAGTTCCACCACCACCACCGATGGCGACAATTCCTTCCTCCAAGACAACCGCAATTTCATTTTGGGGATAGGCATTCTCTTGGTCGTCGCAGGCGGCATGTATATGCTCTACGACCTGCAAAAGACCCGCATCTTGGCAGGCCAACGTCCCAGCGGCCCAACCAGTAGGGTCAACATCAAAGCCACCCGCGAAGAACTGATTGCTCAGATCGCGGCCCTAGATGAAGAATATGAAGCGGGGAATATTGGTGACGAGGAATACGAAACGCAGCGCCAAGACCTAAAAGATGCCCTGCGCCGCCACTTTAAATAAGCCTCTCTGATGTGAATAAGGGAGCGACCTTCGCGGGTTGCTCCCTTATAACAAAGTTCGCATTTGCTGGGAGTGCGACACAATCCATGCACAGGCAACAATGTCAATAAATGCACACAGCGTCATCACCTCGGCTGACCCAATCGCTTGAGCCGCAAACCCAATAAACAACGCACCCAACGGTGCAAGGCCCAAAAATGTCAGGGTATACAGGCTCAACACCCGCCCTCGATATTCGTCTATCACCTGACTTTGAATCAGGGTATTCGTCGTGACATAAAATGACATGAAGCTGAACCCGGCCAAGCTAATAATGAGCATATTCAGCGGCAGATAGGTCATGCGCGAAAACATCAGCAGCAGCAGCGGTGCAATGATCGTGCCAATGCTCATAAATCGTCCTCGCCCCAAACGCCTGCCCAAACTAACATTGACCACCCCGCCAATTACCGACCCGATACCCATCGCGGTCACAATCGCCGCCAGTCCGGACTTCGGCGCATCTAGTACCTCGGCGGAAAAAGCCGGCAGCAGCGTATTGACCATATTGAGGCCGAACACACTGTTAAACGCCGCCAGCATCAATAAGGGGCGAATCGTGGGGTGATGCCGCGAAAAAGAGAGGCCCTCGCGCAGTTGTTCAAGCGGATGCAAATCGGCAATCCGGCGTGTCACATTTTGAATATGAATCAGCAGCAGGGAAATAATCACCGCAAGGAAACTGGCGGCATTCAGCATAAAACACCATGCAGGCCCGACTTCGATCAGTAAGATACCCGCCAATGTCGGTCCAATGACCGCCGACGCATTCATCATAATCGAGTTGAGTGCAATCCCACTGTTGAGGCTTTCGAGGCCCACCATATCGCTAATGAGCGTATGGCGCGAAGGTGCTTCAAACGAAACTGCGACCCCCGAAAGCGCCGCCAACACCATGACATGCCACACCTCAATGACATCCGTAAATGTCAGCACCGCCAAAACAAATGCCATGACCATCAGCGCAATCTGGGTCGCCAGCAAAATTTGGCGGCGTGGATAGCGATCCACCAACACCCCGGCAAACGGCGCAAAAATCAGCGTGGGGATACCTGCGGCACAGGCCACCAACCCCAACCATAATTCGGATTGTGTCAGATGGTAAACCAACCACCCTTGCGCCACCCGCTGCATCCATGTACCGGAGACGGACACCAACTGCCCGAAAAAGAATTTACGGAAGTTGTCATAGCGCAGTGCATCCAGCGTTCGCACTTGCGGGGGCATCTGAATCTGGGTCAGCGTTGTCATAGTGAATTACCCGTACCGTCGTTGAAAAAATTAAATTCGCTTACCTGTAATAAAGTGTACGGGTGCGTGAATATGCAATATTGTACATTTTTGCATATTTGCATACAAGAGCCGTGCTTGCCAAAAATTACCACAGGCGTTATCAATAGAACAGGTTTTCATTTTTGACTGTCCTATAGGATAGATGGAGTGGTGGCTTGAAAATTTACACCAAGACAGGTGATACAGGTGAAACCAGCCTTTTTGCGGCGGGACGTGTAGACAAAGATCATCTCCGCCTGCACGCCTATGGCACGGTAGATGAATTGAACAGCGTGCTGGGTTTGGCACGCGCCCTCGGCCTCGCCAGCGAAATAGATACGCTGGTTGGGCGGATTCAAATGGAGTTGTTTCATGTCGGGGCTGATCTCGCCACGCCGATGGATGCCCAAGCCGCATGGTTGGTGCGGGTGGATGAAGCGATGGTTATCGCCCTCGAAAACGACATAGATAAATTAGACGCGACCCTCGAACCCCTCAAAAATTTCATTCTACCGGGGGGCACCGTTGGCGCATCGGCCCTGCATCAAGCCCGTACCGTTTGCCGCCGTGCCGAACGATGGGTCGTCTCCCTCCAAAAAGAAGAAACGATTGGCCCGTTTGTCCTGCGTTATCTCAACCGCCTATCCGATTGGCTGTTTGTGGTGGCACGTGCCGCCAATGCCAAAGCGGGGGTCGGCGATATTGCTTGGCACTCACCACGACAGGAAGGTTAACCCATGACCGATTTGCGTTCGACCCTCGTTGAATATGATTTGCACCTGCTCCAAATTATCGCCAATCGCTGGGACGTAGATTTAGACACCCGTGATGAAAAAATCGCCGCCGAACGTTTAGCCGAGGCCATGTTGATTCCTGAGCAGGCCGAGCATGAATGGGGACGCCTGACTGATGCCGAACGCGGCGCGTTACAACTGCTGCTGGCCTCCCGTCAACACAAAATGCCTGCCGTACAGTTTGGGCGACTCTATGGCGAAATTCGGCAGATTGGCGCGGGGGCACGTGAACGCGAAAAACCCCATTTATCGCCCAAGGGCATCGCCGAAATCTTGTTTTATCGTGGTCTGCTGGCAATGGGTTTTGATGAGAGCAAAACGGGGTTGCAGCCCTATGTGTTTGTGCCGGAAGATCTAGCCACTATCCTGCCCATCCATCAAACAGGCTACGACCTCAGCGCCGAACCTGACGATTTCCCCGACGAGGACGAAGAAGAATTGGCGGAGCAAGGCGACGAGGATATGGAAGAAATCGAACTCGAAGTGGAAGCACCATCCCATCAACACAAAGGCGATACCACGCTGGTAGATGATATGACCACCCTCTTGGCCTATTTGCAGGTGCATGAGGCTAAATTGGAATCGGGCTATCTGGCGAATGAACTCCAAGACGACTTGCTGGCTCAGTTTGTTGGGCCAAAAGAATATGCCCGCCTCGACCTGCTAATTCAATTAGCGGCGCAAATGGGCCTGATTGCCATCGTCAATAATGTTTTCCAGCCCATCCGCCAAACCGCCCGCACATGGCTAGAGAGCATCCGCACCGCCCAAGTCAAATCCTTAGTGGAGGCATGGCGCACCTGCGAGGGCTATAACGAATTATGGCTCGTCCCCACCCTCGAACCCGAAGCGACAGGCTGGCAAAATGACCCGACCCTCCCGCGTGAAACCCTGCGCGGCGCATTTGAAGCCCTTCCCAGTGAAGGTTGGGTCTCATTAGATGGGTTAGTCAATGAAATCAAGGCCGTCGAACCCGATTTCCAGCGTCCCGGCGGTGATTATTCCAGTTGGTATATTCGTGAACGGCGCACCGGGGAATATTTGCGCGGCTTTGAAAGTTGGCTGGTCGTTGAAGGCGCTCTGCTGAAATTTATCATTGCTGGCCCATTGCATTGGCTCGGCTTGGTAGATTTGGGCATGGACGCCCCCGACGGCACACCGACTGCCTGCCATCTGAATGTCTTTGGCAAGGCGTGGGTCGGTCAAGGGGATTGGCCCAGCCGCAAAGACCCCGAAACACCCTTAACCCTTGAAGCGTCTGGAAAACTTTTGGTGCCACGTGCCGCCAGCCGCATTGATCGTTTCCAATTGGCCCGTTTCGCTGATTGGGGCGACCCCGCCGACCCCTATGTCTATCTGCTCAACAGCAAAGGCTTTAAACGCGCCGAGCAGCAGGGCATCAAACCAGAAAATGTCGAGACGTTTTTGCAACGCACCGTCCATACCATCCCGCCCCATGTCCATGCCCTCATTGAAAATTGGCGCAAGGCCCAAGGCGCATCGGCGGTCATCCAAAAAATGGTCGTGCTGCGCGTAGACACCGAAGCCTTGATGGAGGTCATTTGGGAAACCCCCGAAATCCGCCGTTTCTTAGGGGTGAAACTTGGCCCGTTGGCCGTCGCCGTGCGTGAAGATCAATGGCAGGGTTTGATGGGTGCTATGCAGGCCAAAGGGATTCCGGTAGAGTCAGAAATTTAGCCAAAGGGGTAATGGATGGAAATTCCACCCGCAGTATATATACAAAATCTGCGCGACAAATTAATTGCCCTGCAACTTGCCGAACCTCATGAAATTGTCGGTTGCACCGAAGCTGAGATTGAGACTTTGATGACCGATCAGGGGGTCACATTTTTACCGGAATTGTATCGACAGTTTTTGATGGTATTGGGAAACACTCGGGTCTGCTTTTTCAAGGCACGGATGCCCAATACAAATATTTGATGGGTATGAAAGAGGCAGCAGTTGAATTATTGCAGGAAAATGGTAACCCTTTTGATCTACCCCCCAACGCCTATGTTTTTCTGATGCACCAAGGTTATGAGTTTTTCTATTTCCTGACAGCCGATAAAAATGAAAATTCGCCCATTTATCGCTATCTCGAAACGAAAGACCTAACACCGTTCATGAGATGGGATAGCCTAGCCGATTATTTCGCCGCAGAAGTTGAACACGAGATTGAGGTGTGGGTCGGCTTGATGAATGGGCGAAAACAGAAAGGGTTATCACCAAAGCCAAGAGATGGTGTTAATTGGTGAAAGTAATCCTTGCTTACACAGTTTGACCCTGCTACTTTCCTATCGGACTAGCCAATCCGTACCCCTCAATATCCCCCATATGGCTATCCTGATTTGGCCCACCCGGTTCATGGAAGAACGCCGCTGCGCTTGTATTCTTTAAACATACACATATTCTGACATTCAACTGCTTCTCGCAAGCAGTCTCAGCAGGAGGAAAATGAAATGGGCTTAGTAGCAGGCATCATTATCTGGATTATCGTCGGCGCGATTGCAGGATGGCTTGCCAGCGTTGTCATGGGAACCCGTCATGGTCAGACTTTGGGTGAAGACATCATGGTCGGCATCTTCGGCGGCGTCATCGGTGGCCTCGCCCTTGACTTGCTGGACATTGGCGGCACCGTCAGTGGCATTAACCTTGTGAGTATCGCGGTAGCCTTCGTTGGCGGCTTGCTGCTGCTGTTCTTTTTGAAAGCCGTGCGGGGAACCGCCCAAGTCTAAACCCCCGATTTTCCAGTAACTTGCCAGAGCAGCCTACGCCAATACGGTGTGGGTTGTTTTGTTATATGGCAGTAATTCACTTAGAGGCCATGTCGGGACAATATCCATCGCTAGATCATCGCGCTGACCCGCCACAAACCGATAATAGCCCGCCGCCGCAATCATCGCCGCATTGTCGGTACAGAGTGACAGGGGCGGATACCGGACAGGCATTGGCGCGGCCTGTTTCATGGCTTCTCGCAGCGGCCCATTCGCGCTGACCCCACCCGAAATCAAAATCTCAGTCACACCAGATGCCAACGCCGCCTGTATCGTTTTCTTGACCAGCACCTCCACCGCCGCCGCCTGAAAACTCGCCGCGACATCCGCAATCGAAATATCAGCCCGGATTTCGCCCGATTTCATGCTTTCCACCCCTGCCACCCGCTTACCCGTTTGGGGAGGCCGCACCGCCCGCATGACCGCCGTCTTGAGTCCCGAAAAACTGAAATCAAGCCCCTCGTCCAGCATGGCACGCGGAAAATCATAGGCCGTTGGGTCGCCATTCTGCGCCACTTTTTGTATGGATGGCCCGCCCGGATAGGGCAAACCGAGCAACCGCCCCACTTTATCAAACGCCTCCCCTGCCGCGTCATCCATCGTCTCGCCCAACAATTGATACCTGCCGTGATCGCTCATCAGCACCAATTCGGTGTGCCCACCCGACACAATCAGATTCAGCACAGGGAACACAATCTCGCGTTCCGGTTCGGTCAGCCAATTGGAATAGATATGCCCTTCCAGATGATTGACGCCGACGATGGGCAAATCGCGCCCCAAGGCGAGGCCCTTACCAAAATTCACCCCCACCAGCAGCGCCCCCGCCAATCCCGGCCCACGAGTCAGCGCGAGGGCATCCATCTCATCCAATGTCACCCCGGCTTTTTCAAGCGCCTCCTGCACAATCAGGCTAATCGCTTCAATATGGGCACGCGCCGCCACTTCGGGGAACACGCCACCATATTGGGCATGAAGGTCAATTTGCGAGGCGATAACATTCGAGCGCAACCAGCGTCCATTTTCGACGACCGCTGCCGCCGTTTCATCGCACGAAGTTTCAATACCAAGTATCAGGGTCATTCACACACACAATTTCAATAGGTATAGGGTGCAAAACCATTGGCAGAATAAGCGGATAACTGCGTTTTCACCTAAATTCAGCACAGCGGCTTTAACCCCGTGTCATCATAGGCTAATCTACATCAAAACCGCTGCAAGGGTGAGGTCGCATCGTCCTACGGGCTAACCAAATACAACGAACTCCCCGACAGCACATACATCCGCGCGAACCCCCGCGAACTATCCACCGCCACCCCGGTCAAATTATCAAACGCGCCAAGATTATTGGCAGGCTTAAACCCATCATTAATCTCGCCGCCGAATGACACTTTATATACACCCTGATGCACGCGGTCTACCGTATACAGCGAATACGACAGGGGGTTATTGTCAATAAATAGGGCCCGCCCGCTGGTAAAACCATCAATCGGCGCGTTGAACCAGTCAAAGGATTCGGCCAGCCCCCCGCGATATTTTTCTAACGACCCATCCCCAAACAGGATATAAATCGAGCCTTGATCGTCAATCGCAAAATCCACCGCCCCCGCCAGATTAGGCCGATCACTGCCCGTAAAATATTCGGAGGGCTGTTCAGAATATGCCCCGTCAACGGGTTCATAGCGCCAAATCTGATTTGCGCCCGCATCCAGCACATAAAAATTCTGTCGCCACAGGGCAATCGCCACCGGACGATTCCAATTCGGTGGTTGCACCAATTTAATGCCCGTCGCGGGTGGGAACGTGGGGTTATAGGTAATCAAGACTCCGTTTTCATCCAAGGCCGCCAGCGCATTGTCTTGATCTGCGCCCCCGTCGTTGCCAATCCATTCAATATCTATCAAATTGGTGACGGTAAATTCGCGCACCTGCATTCCGCGCTGAATGACGGGCACATCTCGTTCTTGGATAATCCCTGTCCCGGAGGAATCTAGCGTATCATGATAGACCGCCCCCCGTGCCTTATCGAGCGTGTACATATCTACCGTGTTGGCGGAAATAATCGGCCCACGCAAATCAGCATTCTCGCCATACTCGCGCAGTTTGGTCACCTGTACGCGCCGCACCCGGTCATAGCGGTCAATGTTATTTTGCGCCTCAATCAACATATCGCGGATTTCGCTGTCCTCAGGGTCTTCATTATAGGCGCGACGGGTCAGCGTCAAGGCGATATTCCATAGTTCCATCCCCGTCTTGGGGTCACTGCTACCAGATTGCCCAAAGGTACGGGCTTCTTCGACTGCCGACACCGCATCCGTGCGATATTGTTCAAAATTGGTCGTATCCCGTTCGGAAAGCACCAACCCGACCACAATCACCGCGATAATCGTTGGTACGACAATAGCAATCAGCGCCACCACATTCATTGGTACAACTTTGCCATCCCGCCGCCCCTCTTCCGGTTCGGGCAGGATACGATCAAGGGCCGTGTTGGTCGCCCGTGCAATCGCCGCCAGCGCATTCGACATCAGCATCAATACCGTCACCACTACCGTGCGTGGCATCCCCAATTGCTCGGTATCATCAGCGTCCGTCGAGACAGTCGGTTCGGCACGCAAGGGCACAGCGTTCGGGATGGCTTCTATTGGAATCTCGTCGGCCTCAAGGGGATCGCTTGTCCCTAATGCAACCTCCCCTATCTCCGCCGATACAGGCAATGGCGTTTCGCTCAATGCCGCGACAGACGATTCAATCATCGGTATGGCTTCATCAGAGGCTTTTTCAACTGCGATTCCAGCCGATGGTTCCTCCGAAATTCCACTCAACGCTACGGCTGGCGCTTCGACAGGCATTGAGGCCACCGCTGCTGGGGGTGGTGTGATAGGTGCAGTCGCCCCATCCGGCCCAACAAATTGCACCACCGAGGCAAAGGCTTGACGCTGCACGGCCTTTTCTAAAATCTCCAATACCCGATTGATGTCACCTGTGCCGGTCGCTTTTTGCAGGATGTCATCTGTCACCGCCGCCAAACCTGCATCGCCCAACACAAACATATCATTGGCTTGCAGCGCATAATGGGCAAATTCCAAGATTGGGTTGGTTTGCGACCCCAGCGGCATCAGATTAATCATGTCGGGGTCATCGGGAAAAGTCACATATTGCCCCGCCTGCCGCGATACACACAGCGTCGTGCCCGACCGCGCCAGAAAGATTTCTTCGCCCCGCTTAACCATCAACAACGCCCCGGCCCGAAAATCAGTCGCCTGTTTTTGATTTTGCTCCTGAATTGTGGCATTAATCGCGTTGAATGCCTCACGTAGCGCCCCTGTCACCCCCACCCGCGACTTGAAATAGTGTTCCGAGGCGACCTTCGCCAAATTCTCGTAAAAATTAGCCGAGACTTGGGCCAGTCCTGCCGGGGTAATCAAGACAAACAGGGTATCGTTTTCACGAGTCCGATGGCTGCGGCGTGGGGCGACCTGTACCAATGCACCCGGCGGTTTGCTGCTGAGTGAGCGACCCCCTACGACAAACAGATGACCAAGTAAGGCTTCTAATTTCACTGCATTCCCCTAATTTTCTCTACTTCAAAACTCGCTAGATGCCCCGCCCAATATCCGGCAGTTCCTGCGTCAATTCACCCAAAACAATGGGCATTCGCTGGCAGATCACCCGCCATAACAAATCCGACCCTTCGCTGTCTTGCATGGAGTGGATACTGCCCTCGTCTTTTTTCAACGGGATATGCAACCGTGTATACATGCGGCGGCGGCGGCCCGAAACATTACTTAAATCGCGCAATTGCAACGTGATCGTGGCAGAACTCGCCGAGATAGGATAGGCCATCGTATAAATCGGCGGAACACGCTCCTCAAACAAATAGAGCCGTTCGGTAATCCCCTGAAAAACAGTATCTGGTGGGGTACGATGGCGATCCACCTCAAACGCAACTGGGCCGGATAATCCCTCGTTATCTTCGCGGCGTAACCTTAACCCAACGAGTTTCAATTTGACCTGATAATACTCGCCCGCCAAGTAGCTCAAAATAATCTTGGCGACCCGCTGATCTTTGTTCAGGCTTTGATGATCTAGCGGCAACACCTGATTAATCGCTTCTGGCAACCGTAAACCACGCACCACCCCATCAAAATCTGGCCCCATCAGATTGCCAAAAATATTAACCAGCACAGTCGAGGATTGGGCTTGTACCGCCTCGACCCGTGTGAAATTCTGAAAGGTATCCGATGGGCGTGGTTGACTATTTTCCGATCCGGCGTGGATATACAACTCCCGTAGCAGCGGAAACATGGTGCGGTCATGCGGCGCCGCCAGCAAAAACAGCATCATCAGCCGCGATTGGTCAGCATATTCCAGCCAATAGCGATAAGCGTTCACCGCCCCCGATGCGTAAGCAATCAGCGCCAATTCCGATTCCCCGCCGCGCTCAACATCCAACAAAAATTGGATAATCTCAGCGAGATAGCCGGAAAAATCTGCCATAGCGACGGCATTATGCAGGCTCTCTACATCCACCGCGTAGAGATAATTCGCCCCTTCGGCCCAAAGCTGTTCCGCCAATTTGCTCCATGCGCGATGGCTTGATAGCGTGCCATGCAAAAACAAAATCGGCTTGGAGGGAAGTGAGCGCCGTTGCGCCATGCCTTCATAGCGATAGAGGCCCAATTTGGGGTGAATACATGTCCAGCTTGACGGGTCGGTATACAAGTCAACCCCCGAAAATGAATTAACAGATCCAAAGACTAAGTGTAGTCAATACTAGGGCTAATTCGCAACCGGTTTTCATGATGAACTGATTTATAATAAAGGTAAAGGCGACAAACAACAGGGATTACGAGATAATGTTAGAACGTTGGGTACTCTTAGATCGGGTAGATGGTGAAATTGATATGACCTCTGGCAACGGGAACGAAATCCCTGCCGAGACACGGGCGTTGGTGAAAGATGAACTAACCCGCCTGAAGCTAAACTTTACCAACCTACTGCTGCACGTTTACTATACGCCCCGCCTCAATTCCCAAGATGCTATCTATTATAGTCGTGTAGTGGTAACTGATGGCCCATTTTCCGATGAGGCCTAATCCCTACTTTCGGCATTTTTTCATTTAAGCCATAATAGAGTAGGTTTGTGGCGTAATGTTGCCACAGAATGACCTTGATGCCGCTGGAATATTGACCCAACATGGACTTAGTTTGGACAATCCAGAGTATTGATTCACAGGCCATCTTTGATATTTTACTGGTGGCGTTGTTGATTTTCGCGGGATCGTTCCTTGTACGCGGAACACAGACCCTGCTGGTACTGCGCGGCATCATTGTAGTCATGGTTGTCATTGGGCTGTTAAGCAGCGCCCTCCATTTGGTCGCCTTCAATTGGATTTTGCGGGGTATCATCACCATGACCACCGTCGCCATCCCCATCATCTTCCAACCAGAACTGCGCCGCGCCTTTGAACGTCTCGGTCGTGCCAGCATGGGCTTCCGGCAAAATTCAATCACCCAGCGCGAGATGGTCGTCAACGCGATTTGCCAAGCCGCCGGACGCCTTTCCGAACGACGACATGGCGCACTCATTGTCCTTGAGCGCCAAAACCGCTTGGATGAATTTATCAGCACCGGCATTCACCTAGACAGCGAAATTACCCCCCAACTTTTGTTAACCATTTTTTGGCCCAAAACCGAACTCCATGACGGCGCGGTGATTGTACGTGGCGATCGGGTTATGGCGGCGGCGTGTGTGCTGCCCCTCAGTTCGGGTCGCAATCTGGGAGATCGCAAACTTGGTACCCGTCATCGTGCCAGCTTGGGCATGTCCGAAATCTCCGACGCGGTGGTCGTGACCGTCTCCGAAGAAACCGGCCAAATCAGTGTGAGCAATGGAGGGCGCATGATTCGCCGCTTGGACGCGACCCGCCTTGCCACCATTTTGTTAACCTTTTATGGCGCAAATCCCGAAGACGCCTCAACCACACCCTCACAGGAGTCCAAGCCCTTGGATAGACTGCGGCGGTGGGTCGGCCTCGCCAACCGTGAAGGGAATATCGGCCAATGAATCGCCTGCGTGCAGAATTCCTGAAGCTGCCCGCGATTCAGTTTCTTATCGCCAACAGCGCATGGATTGTGACCTCGATTGTGCTGGCCTTCCTCATTTGGATTATCGCCACACTCGAAGCCAACCCCATCCAGCAGCGTGAATTTGCCCAATCCGTCAGTATTCGCTTCATCGAAGATGACGATATTGTCCATATCGCTACTACCGGCGAAATCCGCACCGTTCGCGTAACCATCCGCGCCCCGCGCAGCACATGGGACACCCTACAAAGCAGCAATATTGAAGTGTGGGCCGATTTACGTGGCCTAGCCCCCGGTCAATATGAAATCGAGTTAGAGGGGCGCATCAAATCCGATGGTCCGCGTGGTCGCGTAATTAGCATCTCGCCCGCCACCATCTCCATCGAAATGGTGCAGGTCAAAGAACGTTATGTCGAAGTCCAACCCGTTGTCGTGGTCGAACCCCCACCCGGCTACTCCTATCCTGCCGCCACCCCTGCTCAATGCAACCCGCAAGAAGTTTTGGTGAGTGGGCCAGCCACATTGGTAGATCAAGTGACTGCTGCCCAAGCCCGTCTCAATTTGCAGTCGTTTACCACCCCGCGCAGTATCACCCGTGCTGTGACATTGGTGGATGAAAATAACAGCGCCCTTGATAACCGCCTGCTCGGTCAGCTTCAGGTCGAACCCGAAAATGTCACCTGCGATGTAGAGATTCAAGCCTTAGAAGGGCTACTAGCAGTCCAACCCGTCTATACAGGTGAACCCGCTGAGGGCTATCGTGTCGAAGGTTATACCGTCGAACCCGAAACCGTTATCGTTCAGGGCGACTCTAATCTGATTAACGTGATGGGTGGGATTGTCCAGACCGAACCGATTGACATCACCGGACAAACCGGTACATTCAGCCGCAACGTGCAGGTCATTTTGCCAGACGGTGTACAACTTCAATCCGAAACGCAGTTGATTACCGTGACCATCGCCATTTCACCACGCATTGGCACCGCAGACTTTGACGACGTACCCATCCAAATCACCAATCTCGATCCCGCGCTATCGGCGACGATGCTGCCGGATTCCGTCAGTGTGGTGGTGATTGGGCCACAACCCTTGATTGAAACACTCACGATTGAGGACATCAGCGTGACCATTGATTTAACAGGCCGCACCGCTGGTCAACATGTGGATGTCCCTATACAGGTACGCCTGCTTCAAGATTCACTCGTCAATGTTGCCACCGTCACATTTGAGCCACAAACCATTACCGTAACGCTGGCGCCCATCGCCACACCCGAACCTACCCCGACCAGCGAAATTTTCGGCAGGTTTTCAATTAGGCCATAACAGGAGCGTGCATAGATGGGATCTCAAGACATATTGGCTTTGTTGATTATCGGGGCAATGGCAGGCACCGCCGCCGCTGCTGTGCTACGCGGTCAGCAAAGCACCAAAACGTCGGACTGGGTTCGTAATACGGTGATTGGGGTATTAGGGGCACTGGTCGGCGGTTTTCTGTTCGATATCCTGAACTTGAATGACGACCTCCCCAAAATTTTGAGTGGCACACTAACCCCTGCTGATGTTTTGGTGGCCTTTGTCGGGGCGATTATCGTGATCTGGGCATCTCGTCTGATTAAAGACTAGCCTATACCACGCTGACCGCTCGCAACAAGGCGTTTTCAATTGTGGTCGTCAATTCTTGATAGGTAAAGGGGTGAATCAAGAGATGTGTCTGGTCATCCTCATGCCCCAGACATTGACGCCGCCGACTCTCACCTGCCAGCACCAACACGACGGGGAGAGAACTTAAGAGGGGCATTTGGCGAATTTCCCGCAGCAGGGCTGTCCCCAATGCTGGATGTCCACCCGAATTAATTAACAGAATTTCGGGATACAGCTTCGCCCCCCGCAATAACCGCCAGACTTCGCTCACCGTTGCGGCAACAATCACCTTGTCAAATCGGCGTTTCAGGGCGTTCACCCAAAAACCCGCCATATCTTCATCAGATTCAATTACTAGTGCAATGTGCGTCATGCGAGGACTATCTAAATTTATTATAGAGAGTAATAGGGTATGGATTTTAGGCCCAAAACATAAGGGTACGGTGAGCAAGGGCTAAACATTTAACGAAAATTCAAACCACTTCACCCACAAAATCATCGCTGACTACAATAGTCGGGATAATCAGTTTATGCAAGAGGGTGATCAGGCGAGGTGAATTGGCTGGTACAACAATCGTCACCACCACAATCTGCTTACCCAACGGATACAAATACACCTCTCCCCGAAACGGTGCTTGGCGAAACATCAAAAGATAATCCAATGTCAGAGTGTCACCTGTATTTTCGCTGTTGACCTCATTAAACGAGTCGTAGACGCTCCAAATTTCTTCAAGGGCCTCGTCATTAAACCAATCACGCGCCGCCTCGGTACTGCTGCCCCCTGACCATTCCACCACTCCCACCTCAACAAAACTCGCCAGCAGGATATTGCTATAGACCACATAGGCCTCTTCGACCACCCCGCGTTGCTGCCGATCCCACCCCGGCAAATCTGCCATACTAAACACCCCTGTGCCATGTGTATAACGGCTGCCAATCCGCCATTCTCGCATAATCCCTTCAAGCTGTTCATCGGTAATCGGCGGGGGCAGTGTGACCCGCGTTTCCGGCGTCGTGGCAGGTTCAAGGGTAGGAAAAGGGGTGTAGGTCGGGTATGGAGTGTAAGTCGGATAGGGCGTATAGGTGGGATAAGGGGTATAGGTCGGGGCGACAGGTGTCGGGCTTGACTGGGCGGAAACACTGCCCATGATGGAAAGTACCAAAAATCCTATTCCGGCCCAAATGTGAAAGGGTTTGGGGGTCAACATCGGCGACAGTCCTCTCAGCAAGCATTTCCTCATCCCATCAAAGTATAACCAAAATCTACATGAATCTATTGTAGACTATGCAGGAGGGGAGTATATTCAGAGGGAGCAATTACACTTTCATACTTAGGAGTAGATGATGGCAGACCCCCGCACCCAAAAATTAGCGGAAATTTTGGTCAATTACTCAATCGGTGTGCAACCCGGTAACTGGGTTTTGGTCAATGGGGATGTGAATGGCTTGCCGTTGGTCAACGCGGTTGTGGAACAGGTGCTGCGGGCGGGTGGCAATCCAACCGTATTCTTGAGCAGCGATGAACTTCAAGAAATTACCCTGCGTGAAGCCAACGAAGATCAACTAAAATGGATTTCGCCCATCGAAAAACCGATGATGGAACAAATTGACGCCATGATTGCGGTACGCGCCAGCAGCAACACACGCGGCCTGACGGGCGTTGACCCCACCAAACAGCGCACCCGCCAAAATTCACGCCGCGAACTTATGCAAACCTATATGCAGCGTAGCGCCGAGGGTAGTCTGCGATGGACAGTGACTCAATATCCCTGCCCGGCCTATGCCCAAGACGCCGAGATGAGCCTCAGCGACTACGAAAATTTTGTCTATAAAGCCACCTTTGCCGACCAACCCGACCCCATTCAATGCTGGTCGGAACTGCGCGATAATCAGGCCCGTCTAGTAGATTGGTTGCGTGGCAAAAAACAAATGGTGGCTCGCGGCCCAAACATTGATCTGACTGTCTCGATTGATGGACGCACATTTATCAACTGTCATGGGGATGCCAACATGCCCGACGGCGAAATCTTCACCGGCCCGGTTGAAAATTCAGTCAACGGTTGGGTGAAATTTAGTTATCCCGCCGTGCGTAATGGCCGTGAAGTTGAGGGCGTAGAATTCCATTTTGAAGATGGCAAGGTCGTCAAAGCCACCGCCAAGAAAAATGAGGATTATCTGATTAGCCAATTGGATAGCGACGAGGGCGCGCGGTTTTTGGGTGAATTTGCCATTGGAACCAACTATGGCATCCAGCGTTTTACCAAGAGCATCCTCTATGATGAAAAAATCGGCGGCACACTGCATATGGCCGTCGGCGCGGGTTATCCCGAAAGCGGTAGCCTAAATCGTTCCAGCATCCATTGGGATTTTATTTGCGATATGCGCCATGATAGCGAAATTTTGGTGGATGGCGAACTCTTTTATAAAGACGGGCAATTCCAAGTCTAGGGCTTGTGCAGTTCCCATAGACCATACAACACAGCATTCGCCGTTTGAATTCTAGCCGTTTGGGTGTGAATCCTCCGCGATTTGCTGTGTTGAATTTTATAGATACTTTGTTTGCATTTTCACAAGTCTTACGCTACGCTTTTGGGATGTCCAAGCAAAGGCAAAGCAGGCATGTCATTGATTAGTAACTCAGCCCTTACTTCCAGATTTCGGGCGATGAAATTGCCCATGCCTTCGGTTACACTGCGAACCTTGTTCGACCAGAATATTTTGCCAACCGGGGCATTTCTGGTCAGTGGCAGTGACGAAGCGCGAGTCAATTGGGCACGATTAGTCGCCCCCGAACCCGCTTCCTTGAATAGCGCCGCCGAGAGCGAATTTGTCATTGTGCCTCTCGGAACATCGGAACACCGCAAAGACGCAGACCGCGATATGACATGGATTATCAGCAAACTCGCCGAAACGCGGGTGCGGGTCTTGTGTATTCAAGGGGTCGTGAGTGTACTCGCCTTTGAAGCCGCCGCCCGTTATCAGATGGCCGTCATCTATCTGCCAGAAGATGCCTCAGCGGAAAAGGTCGAACGTGGCATTATTCGCTTTCTGATGGAACGCCAGAGCATCCTCGAACAGCGCGACCAAGAACTCCAACAAGAACTCACCCGGCATGTCACCAGCAATCATGGTCTGCCGCAGGTGGTGAAAACCCTCGCCAACATTATCCGCCTCCCCGTATTCCTACACGATGCGCGGCGGTTGCGGTTGGTCTATGGCCTACCGGATGGCGAATCCGAAAAGCTACTGCAATGGCATCAACATTATATGATGCTGCAAGACAGCCAATTGGTGGCGCATTTTGCCGAAAGCTCCCGCCCCACCCGCATGGATAGCTCAATTTTGGAGAGTGCCCAAAGCCTCAGCATCGCCCTCCATGCCGATAATGAAGTGGTGGGTTATCTGACCGCGCTTAAAACCCGCACCGAGCCGGACGAATTTTCCCATATCGCCCTGAATCGTGGCGCGATTGTTTGCAGTCTGCTTCTCTCGAAAATGCGAACCAGTGATGCCACCGAAAAACGCTCACGTGGCGATTGGATCTCATCATGGCTAGAAGGCTATTCCGCCGATGACCATATGATCCTTGCGCGGGCCGAACAAACTGGCTACAGCCTCGAGCAGGTCTATGTCATTGTGGTGATGCGCTGGACACCGGGACGCAATCCCAAGCGCCCACCCAAGCCCATTCGCCCCGAACAATTGACCGAACATGTCAAACATGAGGTCAGTATGCGCCGGATTTCCGCTATGGTGGGGCAACACGCCGACCGTACCATCCTGTTCCTGCCACTGGAACGCGCCCAACACACCGGACGCATGAAGCAGTATGCCAAGAGCATCTGCGAAAAAATGTCGGAAACGTTGGGGGGCAATGTTGTGTGCGGCGTAGGGCGACCCGGTTTGGGCCTGACCGAAATCCGCCGTTCATTTGAAGAAGCCGAACGCGCCCTGACCCTGACCGAACAAATTTGGGATGGCACACGCTCCAGCTTTTTTGGCGATCTGAGCCTGAGCAAGCTACTCTTGAATGTGCAAGACCATCGCCATTTGCAGGGCTTCTGCCAAGATTGGTTGTCCGATATTCTGTCGTATGACTCCCAAAATCACAGCGATTTACTGCTCACCATGTCGGTCTATTTCGGCAACAACGGCAACATGGCCGCGACTGCCAAGCAGTTGAACGTCCATCGTAACACGCTGGTCTATCGGCTAAATCGCATCGCCGAAATCACCCAACTCGACATGGATGACGCCGACGTGCAGCTAAATCTGCATCTCGCCATCAAAGCCTATCAACTGCTCGAAGCCCTGAATCTGCAAGACTAGTACATCCCTTTTTGTAATTTCACCAAGCCGCCCAAACAAGGCGCGGCGCTTTTTTGTCGCCCATTATCCCCCAATTGAAACCCTATTTCCCCTGAAAATCGGGCTGGTATTTTTACTGACAAAATTTGTTTGGCTAGATGTTGGCTGGTGTGTTACACTTCCGTCGCAAATTGGTTGGTAGAGGATTAAATCCGGTTAAGTCAATTTTTTGAACAAGTTTGACAGTTATTGGGCCGGATGTTAAACTTTAACGACTCAATTGTGCTAAATTGAACAATCGCAATCAATTTCGGAGACGACAGTGTTATCTGATTACGCTCCCATCCTGCCTCTATTTTTGCTGGCGACTGGTGTCGGCATCATCATCATTTTCCTTTCCCGCATTTTTGGCCCCTATCATCCCGAACCGCGCAAACAAGCGGTCTACGAAAGTGGTATGCGGCCTATCGGCAGCGGGATGCGTAAAGTTCCCATTAAATTCTACCGTGTGGGCATGTTATTCATTTTGTTTGACATCGAAGTGATCTTTTTCCTGCCTTGGGCAGTGATTTTCCGTGATCTAGGATTATATGGTCTGTTGGTGATGGGTGTGTTTTTCTTCATCTTGACCATTGGTTTCGCGTATGAATGGTTAATTGGAGGTCTGGAATGGGAGTAAGCAGCAAACTTGGCAATCTAGGCGTCGTCACTACCAAGTTGGAAGACGCTGTGAATTGGGGCCGCACCCGTGCGATGTGGCCTATGTTGTTTGGTCTGGCCTGCTGTGCCATTGAAATGATGAGCACCCAAGCACCCTATTATGATGCGTCGCGCTTCGGGATGGAATTGATGCGGGCGAGTCCACGTCAAGCCGACTTGATGATTGTCGCCGGACGTGTCAGCCGCAAAATGGCCCCCGTGCTGCGTCAACTGTACGACCAAATGCCGGAACCCAAATGGGTCTTGGCGATGGGTGACTGCTGCTCCTGCGGCGGTGTCTTTAACAATTATGCGATTGTCCAAGGCGTGGATGAAATCGTGCCGGTGGATGTGTATGTCGCTGGTTGCCCCCCTCGCCCCGAACAACTGATTCACGGCTTCATGACCTTGCATGAAAAAGTCAAGGAAATGAAGTGGTACGAATGGGCAGGCAAATAACACCATGTCACAACCACTTGACCCCAAACAAGCGATAACGGAAGCCTTCGGGGATGCCCTTGAAAGTGCTGAAGAATTTCGCGGCGAACTGACACTGGTTGTCAAAGCCGAGAACATCATCGAGGTCGCCACCTATCTGCGCGACGGTGAAGGCTTAAAATATAACCTCCTGTCGGATATGGCAGTGATTGATTATTTCCCCGCCGAGCCGCGTTTTGGCGTGTGTTATCACATGTATTCGATGGCCTTTAACCGTCGGCTACGTATCAAAGTTATGTGGAGTGATGGCGATGCCCCCATTCCCTCAGTGACAGGCATCTGGCCCAGTGCCAATTGGGAAGAACGCGAAGCCTATGACATGATGGGTATCCTGTTTTCAGGCCATCCATACTTGAAGCGCGTTTTGATGCCGGACGATTGGCAGGGTTTCCCACAGCGTAAAGATTATCCGCTGGGGTATGAAACCGTCCAATTCTCCTTCAATTATGATGAAATCGCCAAACACAAGCCGTTTGCAAAGAAATAGGCAGGCTATGACAGTAGATCCTAAAACCCAATTTGCCGTATGGGAAGGCAATGTTGAAGACCTAAAGGGACTGGTCACAGACAGAGCACTCTCCGGCGAGACTATGATTTTGAACATGGGGCCACAACACCCCAGTACACACGGTGTGTTGCGTGTCATCCTTGAACTTGACGGGGAGCAAGTCCTAAGCTGTATCCCCGACGTCGGTTATCTCCATACCGGCATTGAAAAGAATATGGAGTACAAGACCTACGAGAAATCCATCGTCATGACCGATCGCATGGATTACCTCAACCCAATGGGTAACGGTCTGGTGTATTGCCTTGCGATGGAAAAGCTGTTTGAACTCGATGTCCCCATGCGTGCCCAAATTGCCCGCATTGTGCTGTCCGAACTAACCCGCATCAACAGCCATCTCGTCTGGATGGGTATTGGTGGGTTGGACTTGGGCGTCACCAGCACCATGACCTATGCCTTCCGCGAACGTGAAGTGCTGCTCGACATTTTTGAACTGGTCTCAGGCCAGCGCATGATGAGCACCTATTTCCGTCCGGGTGGTCTATGGCGTGATCTGCCGGATGAATTTGAAGCCGCTGTCCAAAATGTCTTGGATACCTTCCCCGCCAAGATTGACGACTACGACAAAATCATCACCCAGAACCCGGTGTTTGTTGACCGCACACAGGGCATTGGTTTTATCAACGCCGAAGATGCCGTTGCTTATGGTTTAACCGGCGCGGCACTGCGTGGTTCAGGCGTCAATTGGGACATCCGCAAAGCGATGCCCTACTCCTCTTATGAACAATTTGAATTTGATGTTCCATTGGGCCAACACGGTGATGTGTATGACCGTTTCGTCGTGCGTATTGCCGAAATGCGCCAAAGCCTGCGGATTATTGAACAGGGCCTGAAGCGCCTCCAAAAAGAAAAAGGCCCCTTCCGTTCGGATAATCGTAAATACGTGCCGCCACCGCGTGCCGAACTAGGCCGCAGCATGGAAGCGGTAATTCATCACTTCAAGCTATGGACAGAAGGTTTCCGTCCACCCAAAGGCGAAGTATATGTCTCGATTGAAGGGCCGCGTGGCGAATTGGGCTGTTTCCTCGCCAGCGATGGATCGCCTAACCCGATGCGTGTCCATTTCCGTACACCGTCCTTTGTCAATCTCAGTGCGTTGGAAAAACTTTCCAAAAATCACATGATTGCCGACCTTGTAGGTATTATCGGCAGCATTGATATTGTGTTGGGTGACTGCGATAGATAGGCCGATTTAGCAAAAACAAGCGGGCAGGTCTGAGACCTACCCCTACGAAAGCAAAGATTGATTATCGGGATAGTTTAGAGTTATCCCACATGCCGGAGAAAAGATTGTGCTGGCAGAAAAATACGCGGAACGTATCCAAAAGATTTTCAGCAAATATCCTGACAAACGCTCGGCGGTGATGCCGCTGTTGTATGTGGCACAGGAAGAATTTGGCTGGGTATCGCCCGAAGCCATTGAAGAAGTCGCTGTGTTGTGCGAAATTGACCCCACACAGGTCAAAAGTATCGCGGGTTTTTATACGATGTATTCGGAAAAACCCAAAGGCAAATATTGGTTGCAGGTGTGTACCGATTTTCCATGCGCCCTACGCGGAGCCGATCAATTCCATGAAGCCTTACTGCAACATCTGGAAATTGAAGAAGGTGGCACAACCGAAGACGGCCTATTCACCGTTGAGCATGTCATGTGCCTTGCCGCGTGCGACAAAGCGCCGATGCTGCAATGCAACTTCCATTTTGTCGAGAACCTAGACATGGACAAAATGAAAGCACTGCTCGATCAATGGCGGGCCGACGCCAAAGATTCGGCTGCGGATTAATCGGAGCGTCGCAACATGCCTTCTGCACCCGTTCGCCTAACCGTCAACGATTACGACGCCATCATGGATTTGTGGAAAGCCGCCGGACTGACCACCATCAAACCCACTGGGCGCGATTCACGCGAATCATTTGAACAACAGATGACACGTGGCATTCAGGCTGTCATTGGCATCTATGAAGGTGAACGGTTAATTGGGCTGGTCATGGCAACGCACGATACCCGCAAAGGCTGGGTCAATCGCCTAGCGGTGCATCCCGATTTTCGCGGGCAGGGCATCGGCGGTCAATTGGTGCGGGCGGCTGAAGAATATCTGGCCTCCGAGGGTATTGGCATCTATGCCGCGATGATTGAAACTGACAATGCCGCCAGCCTCGCCACCTTTAAGCGCGAAGGCTACCATGTCCACGAGGATATGGTGTACGTTACCAAACGGATAACCGATGGAATCTAGGCCAGACCCGATAGGCGATCAATACGATCAACGGGGCGCGGTTTGGGTAAGTCTACCATTATTGATTTTCGGATTTTTTCTGGTGGCCTTTGCCCTTTTTAACGCGGCTTGGCCTCCCGATTACCTCAATGCCGATCCTAGCCAGCATGTCTCCCATTGGAATCGTATGATGGGTAAAGACAGGCCGATTTTTAATGGGGCGGAAGTGGAAGTCGAACGCCCTCCGGCCTATCCAGCGCGGCGCATTGTGGACGCAGTGGCCTATATCTCGGTTATCATCGGGGTGCTGCTGCTATTGGGGCTTGCATGGTGGGGCGAGCGTGTATTTTATCTCCCACTGATGGTCATCGGGCTGTATGGACTGTTCTATGCTATTGGACTAGGGATTGTCATTGGGCCAATATTGGCAGCGGCAGGCTACACCCCAATTTTCTTAGGGGCGATACTTGGCTGGTTAATGACAGGGACAAACACTGAAATAGGATTTACAGGATAGGTTGCACATGGCACACATTCTCTTGCGTGATTTGGACATTCCCGATATTGGCAAATTGGATGTTTATAACGCCAATGGGGGATGGGATGGCTTTAAAAAGGCCGTTACTCAGCATACCCCCGAAGAAGTCATTAACATTGTCATTGACTCCAATTTGCGGGGACGCGGTGGCGCGGGGTTTAGCGCAGGCCGTAAATGGAGCTTTATCCCCAAAAATGAACCCGTGAAATATGTGGTGGTGAATGCCGACGAAAGCGAACCCGGCACATTTAAAGACCGCCAGATTATGGAAAAGAACCCCTTCCAGTTGATTGAAGGGGCGATGATTGCGGCCTATGCCATCCAAGCAACAGCGGTTTATATTTACTGCCGGGGTGAGTTCTGGGATTTGGCCCATAACCTCGAAGTCTGTATTGATGAAGCCCGCCAGCAAAACCTGATTGGCAAAAACATCCTCGGCGGCAACTGGTCGTGTGATATGTTTGTCCATCTTGGCGCAGGGGCGTATATCTGCGGTGAAGAAAGCGCTCTGCTAAACAGCCTACAGGGTTTCTTGGGTCAGCCGCGTGTTCGTCCACCCTTCCCTGCCCAAAAAGGCGGCGGTCTCTATTATGAACCCACCGTCGTCAATAATGTCGAAACGTTGGCGAATGTGCCTTGGATTCTGGTCAACGGCGCGGCGGAATATAAGAAAATCGGCACACCGGAAAGCCCCGGCCCCAAGGTTTTCAGCGTCAGCGGACATATAGCGCGTCCGGGTAATTATGAAGTGCCTTTGGGGACAACCTTCCGCGAACTGCTGTTTGATTTGGCAGGCGGCACAGGCACCAACAAAGCCTTTAAAGCCCTGCTGCCCTCCGGCGCATCTGGCCCGGTAATTCCGGTCAATGAGGCCATGCTCGATACGCCGATGACCTATGAGGCGCTTGGCAAATTGGGGTCAACCCTCGGTTCGGCTTCGTTCATTTTGATGGACGAAAGCACCGACATGGTGTGGGCCGCCTATAAGATGATTAAATTCTTCAAGCATGAAAGCTGCGGCAAATGTACGCCCTGTCGTGAAGGCACGCATTGGCTAATGAAATTGATGGAACATGTCATTCATGGTGAGGCCACCGCCAAAGATATTGAAAAATTGGAAAGCGTCGCCAAGCAGATGAACGGCAAGAGCCTGTGCGCCTTGAACGACTTTGCGATTAATCCGGTGTTGGCAACCCTAAAGCACTTCCGTAGTGAATACATGGCATATATCAAGCAGCCTGTCGCCGCTGCCCCGGCCAAGAAAGCCGCTCCGGCGAAAACTTTGCAGGCCGAACCCGCCGGGGATTAGTGACCTTGAAATCAAGCGTCCCCCTGCAACTGCGGCTATTGAATCGGGCCATTGAGGAACATCCCGACGCTGCGGTAAACTACGTGCTGCGCGGCGAATACTGGCTAACCGTCGATAATCGGGAAGCCGCCCAAGCCGATTTTGAACAGGCCATCTTGTTAGGGTCGGCAGAGTTGGAAGCCAGCGATTGGGGGTATCTGCAACAAGCCCTGATTGACCGCGCCAAACAGGGACTGCGGCAGGCAGGTACAGGATTTTTTTGACCTCACCCTTCTTATCGGGTCACGGGTCATTTCATCGAAGTGGTTTTATAGCTCAAAAAAAGGGCTGCGATAAGTTATGAGTAAACTGGTAACGATTTATATAGATGGTATCGACTATGAAGTTCCTGCCGGGACAAACTTGGTAGATGTTGCCAAGTTTTATGCCGACAATGATATTCCTGTGTTCTGTTATCACCCCAAAATGACCCCCGTCGGTATGTGCCGCATGTGTTTGGTCGAGATGGGGTCGGTTGAAAAAGATCGTGAAACAGGCGCGATGTTGTTGGATGAACAGGGCAGCCCCAAAATTCGCTGGATGCCCAAAATGCAAACCGCCTGTACCCAAACGGTATACGACGGTCTAGCCATCCGCACCAGCACGCCGCAGGTCACCGAAGCCCGCGAAGATATTGTGGAATTTCTGCTGACCAGCCATCCGCTAGACTGCCCCATTTGTGATAAGGGCGGCGAATGTCCGCTGCAAAACCTGACCATGCGACATGGGCCGGGGGTATCGGTCTTTAATTTTGAAGATAAGATGCACCTCGCCAAGCATGTGCCGCTGGGTGAATTGATTTACCTTGACCGCGAACGCTGCATCCAATGTGCCCGCTGCATCCGCTTCTCCGATGAACTGGCAGGTGATGACGTGCTGGCCTTCCATGAACGCGGACGGGCGTTGCAAATCGTTACCGTCTCTGACCCGGCCTTCGATAGCAAGTTCAGCGGCAACACCACCGATATTTGTCCGGTCGGTGCATTAACTACCGCCGATTTCCGTTTTGGGGCGCGTCCGTGGGAACTAAAAGAAGTCCCCAGCCTTGACCCCTATGGCCCGGAAGGTGCAAATATCAGCCTCAGCACCCGCCTAGACCGCGATTCCGGTGGTGGGATCATCATCAAACGGGTGATGCCACGCCAGAACGAACACGTCAATGAAATTTGGATTTCCGACAAGACCCGTTTTGGTCATCACCACACCCGCCACATTGACCGTTTGGTTGCCCCGCTGCACCGCGAAAAGAACAAGCTGGTCGAAACCACTTGGGACAAAGCCGTCAAGCAGGTCACCGATAAACTCAAAGGCGCGGCAAGTGTCGGCGCGATTGCTGGCCCCGGCCTCTCCAACGAAGACCTGTGGGAACTGCGTCAACTCGTTTTGGCGGCAGGCGGCAGTGAACAATCCTTGGGGATTTGGCCCGCGACCATGAGTGGTGGTGAAGTCATTAAGCAGGTAGGCGTCGCCACTGGTACAAATCTCAGCGCGATGGGCAAGGGTAGTGTGATTGTCCTCGTCGCCACCGACCTTGAAGAAGAAGCCCCGATTTGGTGGCTGCGTGCCAAAGCGGCCCGTGATCGTGGCGCAACTGTCGTCGTTTTGAATGGTCGCTCCACCAAGATGGATCGCTATGCCAAGTTCTCCCTGCGATATGACTACAACGACGCGGTGGGTGCAGTCAACAGCCTAACTGCCCATATTGTCAACGGCAACCACCACAAAGCCGACCGGGCTGAGGGTTTCGCCGATCTGCAAAAAGCCTTGAAGAAGGTTAAGACCGACGAGGGTTATACCGCCGCCGCCGAAGCGATTGCCACTGCTGAAAATGTCGTGGTGTTCTGCGGTGCGGAAGGCGTCACACTGGCCCAACATGCCGAATTGATGCAAGCCTGCGCCAACACCCTGATTTTGACCGGGCATGTCGGACGGGCGAACAATGGCCTGATTGCCGTGTGGCCCGGGGCGAATACGCAAGGCGCGATTGACCTCGGTTATACTGCCGAAGCCACCGCCGAACTGCTGCAAAATCCCCCCGCCGTGCTAATTCTGGCAGGCTGCAATCCGGTTGGTGAAGACCTCGCCGCCGCGAAATTGAAGGATGCCGAATTTGTGGTGGTCACCTCGCAATTTGACACCGCCACCACTGCAATCGCCCATGTTGTGCTGCCACAGCAAAGTTTTGCCGAACGCGAAGGCACCTACACCAGTGGCGAACGGCGCGTCCAGCGATTCTATGCCGCGCAAGGGGTGATTGGTGAAAGCCTGCCCGATTGGAAGATTTTCGCTCAAATCCGCCACGCGGTAGACAAATCAACCGCCAAAGTTTCGGCTGGTGCAGTGATGGCGGAAATCACGAAATCAGTAGCGGGTTACAGCGAGATGGGATATAAAAATCTCGCCCAAGTGGAACGCCAATTCCCCGATGTCGGCGGCACGGATCAGTATTACGGTGGAACCGCCTATCAAAATCAAGGTGGAATCGGGGTACAGTGGCCCGTAACTGCCGAAAACGCCGAGACTCAATTAAAGGTCGCGGTGGTTACTGCCGAAAAGTCAAAGGCCAAAGGGCTGCTCATTATCCCCACGACCCTGCTGTATGACCGGGGGATGTTGTTTGTTCGCAGTGAGTTGATGTCGCAACGTATCCCATCGGCCCATGCCAATTTCAGCCCTGCCGACGCCAAAAAATTAAAAATTCATGATGGCGACACGGTTGAAATCAGCCTCGAAGGGGCAAGCGTCACCGTTCAGGTGCAAGTAAATGAAACCATTCCGGCGGGGGTGATTACTCTGCCTAAATGCCTGAGTGACCAACCCGGCCCATTTGCGCCAGTGGTTGCAGGCAGCATTGAAAAAGTTACCCAAGCACTGGCTGCAACTGGGGATTAAAAGGCCATGATTGACTTTCTCGAACAACTCTTACTGGGGCCAAACGACCCCAACTCGATTGTCGCGTGTTCTGGCAATTCGACCTGCTCAACAGTTCATTCCATTGTCACCACCTTGTTGGTGTTTTTGGTGCTGTTGACCGGGTTCGCCTATACCACCGTGCTAGAACGCCGCTTTATCAGCTTCATGCAATCCCGTATCGGCCCAAATCGCGCTGGCCCCAAAGGTCTGCTGCAACCTGTGTCCGAAGGGGTCAAGCTGATCTTCAAGGAAGAAATTATTCCCGATGGCGCAGATCGAGCCGTCTATTCCTTTGCCCCCCTGCTCAAACTCGTCCCATCGCTGATTGTGTTGGCGGTGGTGCCGCTTGGCCCGAATGTCTACATTCCGTGGTTCGACGACAAGTGGTACGAAATGGCTCAGGGCTTTACCGATGTCAACGTCGGGGTGTTGTGGCTATTGGCGGTAACCAGCATCAGCGTGTACGGCATCACCCTTGCGGGCTGGGCCAGCAACAACAAATATGCCCTGTTGGGTGCGTTACGGGCCAGTGCCAGCATGATTAGTTATGAACTCAGCCTCGGAACGGTCTTTGCCGTGCCGATTATGCTGGCGGGTTCAATGAGCATCGGCGACATCATTCAGGAACAATCCGGCCTGTTTTTCAACTGGTTCATTTTCCAGAACCCCCTCGCCGCGATTATCATGTTCCTCGCCCTGATGGCCGAAATCAGCCGTGCGCCATTCGATATGCCCGAAGCCGAGCAAGAATTAGTAGCAGGCCATATCACCGAATATAGCGGCATGAAATTCGCCATGTTCTTCCTTGCCGAATACGTCAATATGATTGGGATCTCCGTCATTTTCATCATGATGTTCATGGGTGGCTATCACGATGGGTTTGGCTTGGTGGCGGGTGCGCCGCTGTTGGCCCTCCCGATTTTGATTGGTAAGGTGATCCCCTTCCTCATCATCATGATCTGGATTCGCGGGACGATCTTCCGCCCCCGTTATGACCGCTTGATGGCCTTCGGTTGGAAGGTCATGTTGCCCCTTTCCATGCTGGCCGTTGCATGGACAGCGGTTTCGATTGTGATCGAGCAAGAAGGCGGTTCTACAGCCTATCTCATTTCTGTGGGCATCCTCTTTGTGATTGTAGCGGCGCTGGGCTATCTGTTTAATCGCGGCACCACGCCGGAAACCGCGCTAAACGTTGACGAAGTTGAGCCGGAAAAAGAGGGCTTGGGGTATTATGTACTGCAATTTGTGGGAGGCATTCTGTCCATCCCATTTGTCGCCTACGAAGCCGCAAAGAATCTAAGACCCGGCGGTTCAGCTAAATCATAGTCGGTACGGGTAAGTAAAGGGTAGAGATACACAATGGGTTTGATTAATGGATTGCTGACCACCATCAAGCATGTGCTTCAGGAAAAATCAACGTTTCAATATCCTGAAATCGAACGCCCTGTCCGCGAACGCTATAAGGGCCGCCATGCGTTAAAACGTTATGAAAATGGGATGGAAAAGTGCATTGGGTGTGCGCTGTGTGCTGCCGCCTGTCCCGCCGACGCCATCTGGGTCGAGGCCGCCGAAAACACCGATGACGAGCGTTATAGCCCCGGTGAACGCTATGCCAAGACCTATGAAATCAATATGCTGCGCTGCATTTTCTGTGGCTATTGCGAAGACGCCTGCCCCACCGAAGCCATTGTGTTGGAACACGAATACAAACTGAGCTTCACGGATCGGCGCGACGCAATTTATACCAAGGATATGCTGATTGACCCTGTGCCGCCGGGTGGTCAAGACACCCCGCATCAGGTCGAGCCACACAGCTATGATCGGCCCATTCCTGATATGGAAAATCCGAAGTAGTCCCGCCCCGAGGGGACTTGATAAAAGTTGAATTTCGTTAATTTGGCGTTGGTACAAGATTGCGATAAACTTCACGGGTCTGACGCCATAATCTACAGGACATTTTCGAATGGTAGGTACAGAATTAGCTCTGTTTATCATGATAGGGGCGCTTTCTATCCTTGCCGCTGTCATGATGCTGATCAGCGAAAACGCTGTACACAGTGCATTGTTCCTAATAGTGAACTTTGCGTGTGTGGCGTTTATGTATCTGATGCTCAATGCACCGTTCCTATTTGCCGTACAAATTACGGTCTATGCAGGCGCGATCATGGTCTTATTCCTATTTGTGATCATGTTGATGGGTGCAGAGCGTGTTTTACCCCAAGAGACTCAGCGGTTTCCATGGCTAGCCCCAGCGACACTCGGCGTCACAATGGCGCTGTTGTTTGTAGCAGGCCTCGCCATTATCCAAAGCGACATTGATACCAGCGAACCCGAACCCGCCGATCCCATTTTCCGCTTTGTTCATGCTGTCGCAGGGGCAGACGCGGTGGATGTGTACATTGACGGCGAAAAAGTGGTGTCGGATTTAATCTACCGCGAAGCCTCCGACTTTGAAGATTTTCCGGCGGGCAGTTATACCGCACAGGTCGTCCCGCATGAGTCGGAACTGGTTCCAGAAAATATCGTACTGGAAACTTCCGTCTTTCTGGCGGGCAATGGGGTCATTTCGTATGTCTTGACCGCCGATACCGCCAATGGTGGAGTACAGGCGTTACAGGTCGAAGGGCGTATTGACCCAAATGATGAAAAAGATTTCGCCCGCCTGACCGTTGTCCACGCGATTCCTTGTGCCGCTGGTACGACAAGCTGCCCGATTGAAGTCGCGGACATCACCGAACCCGGTAAAGACCCGCAGGTATTGGTCAAGAGCCTCGAATATGGTCAGGCCACCCACTTCGAAGTGAAAGAGGGTGAATATACACTGGCGGCCTATGCTCAAGGTGACGTTCGTGCTGCCATTGATGAACGCGGCGACACGGATGAAAAACTCAACCTTGATGCACTGGTACAGGTAGAGGAAAAAGTTATTGACCAGAATACCGGGGTGTTGTGGGTCGTGACCCAAGATACGACGGGTGGCATAGTGCGTCCCAAGATTTTGTGGTTCGCGCTAGACAACAATCCTGATTTTGGAAGTGCAGAAGGCATTGGTCAACTGCTGTTTACCGATTACCTGCTGCCGTTTGAAGTGATTGGCCTGCTGCTGCTCACCGCGATGGTCGGGGTAATTGTGTTAACCAAACAGCACGAAACCCCCAAGAAAGAACGTTTCCGCCGTCGTATGGCAAATGTTCCCGGCAACCCTACGGTTGAAGAATATGTCCAATCCATGCGTAAAAACGCAGCCGATAGCAGCGGTGATTAGAGGGAAAGCTATGGATAAGCCAGAAGTCGCTACTGAATTGTTTGTGCTGTTGAGCGCGGTGTTGTTTACCCTCGGCTCAATGGGTGTGCTGCTGCGTCGGAACGCCATCTTGATTTTTATGTCCATTGAGTTAATGCTGAACTCAGCGAATTTGGCGCTAGTAGCCTTTGCACGTCAATGGAATCAGTCAGATGCTCATTTAATGGTGTTTTTTGTGATGACCGTCGCCGCTGCCGAAGTCGCAGTCGGGTTAGCCTTGATTGTCACCATCTATCGCACCAAACAAAGCACCGACGTGGACGATTTACATGCGTTGCAGGGTTAATCCGGTAATTCAGAACGGGGCCTCATAAATTATGGAAGGTTTTTATTCTGCGGTTTCACTGGTGGTCATCGTCCCCTTAGTTGGGATGTTGATTAACCTCTTTTTTGGCAAAAAGCTAGGCGAAAAAGGTGCCGGATTCATCGCGGTCGGTGCCAGTGCGTTTGCATTTGTCATCGCGTTGACGCTATGGGCCACGCTGGTCAATCAGGACTATGCACCCGCCATCGTCAATGCCCCGCTGATTCATTCGTGGATTTCGGTCCCGTCGGCTGGCATTGATATTCCTTGGCAGTTCCGCGTAGACACCCTCAGCGTCACGATGATGCTGGTTGTGACCGGGGTTGGCACGCTCATCCACATTTATGCCACAGGCTACATGCACGGTGATGAACGTTTCCCGCGCTTCTTCGTCTATATGAATTTGTTTTTGGTGTTCATGCTGATTCTGGTGTCGGGCAATAACCTCTTGGTGATGTTCGTCGGCTGGGAAGGCGTGGGTTTATGTTCGTTCCTGCTCATCGGCTTCTGGTTCGATAAACCGGGCAAACACCCTAAAGAAGGCACTGTTGGCTGGTCGAATAGTAACGCGGCGCGTAAGGCTTTTATTGTCAACCGCATCGGCGACTTCGGCCTGTTGATGGGTATTTTCTTGACCTTCTGGACGTTCGGCACACTCGATTATTACAAACCCAACGAAGTCATTCATCTACACCATGATGATGCCCCTCCACCCGTTTTCGCCGTTGAAGGTCTCGAAGCCGAGGGCGAACACGCGGAGGCCACCGTCACCGAAGGCGAACATGGCGGAGCAGAAGCCGCGCATGGGGAATCCGAAATTCACGGCATTTTTACACAGGCCGAGTTGTGGTTTGAAGAAGGCAATCATCACGTCAAATTTGGTTCAATTGACCTCGACTTTGACGTAGTCATCACGCTCATTACCCTGTTTTTCCTGCTCGGTGCAACAGGCAAGAGTGCCCAAATTCCGCTGTTTGTGTGGCTGCCGGACGCGATGGCAGGCCCGACCCCCGTCAGCGCCTTGATTCACGCCGCGACGATGGTGACAGCCGGCATTTACATGATGGTACGTTCCAATTCGTTTTTCTATAACGCCGATCTCACCTCCTTTGTGGTGACAATTGTCGGGATTTCTACCGCCCTTGCCGCCGGGTTTATGGCACTGGGGCAGTGGGACATCAAGAAAGTGCTGGCCTATTCAACCGTCAGTCAATTGGGGTTCATGGTCGCCGCCGTCGGGTTGGGGGCCTATGCCGCCGCGATGTTCCATCTGGTGACCCATGCGTTTTTCAAGGCGTTGTTGTTCCTCGGCTCTGGTTCAGTCATCCACGCAATGGAGCATGGACACCACCACGCGCATGAACATGGGCATGGTCATGACGACGAACACGATGAACATGATGAAGAACATCATGATGACCACGAATTTGACCCCCAAGATATGCGAAATATGGGTGGTTTGGCAGGCAAGATGCGCCTCACCTATATCACCTATCTGATTGGTGCGCTGGCCCTTGCTGGTATCTTCCCGTTGGCTGGTTTCTGGTCAAAAGACGAAATCCTAGCCGATGCTTTTACCATTGGTTTTGACGAAGGCGAACTCAAAGGTTATCTGGCCCTCGCTGTGTTAATCACCGCCGCCGCGATGACCGCCTTCTATACTTGGCGTCAAATCTGCCTTGTGTTCTATGGCAAGCCGCGCACTGCCGCCGCCGAACATGCGCCGGAAAGCGTATCGGCCATGACGACCCCATTGGCGATTCTGGCGGTTGGGGCGCTGTTGGTCGGGTTCATGAATGTACCAAACGGTATCCCCCTGCTCGGCTGGTTATTCGAGGGTATTTTTGGTGAACACCGTTTCACCCTATTCCTCGAAGAAAGTGTTATCCACGCCCATGCCGGCGACTTCAATGCGGTCTTGGCACTGCTTGCCACCGGGATTGCCCTCGGCGCGATGTATGCCGCCCACGCCATCTATGGCAGCAAAGCCATGCCGATGCCGATGGAAAAAGACCCGCTGGAAGATGGGCAGTTCCAACCCCTGTTTGCGCTGTCAAACGCCAAACTCTATTGGGACGAAGCCTATTTCAAATACATCGTCTATCCCTTCCAAGGCGCAGCCCGTTTCCTTGCCAATACCATTGACTGGGATTTCTGGCACAACTTCGTCCATGACCGCATTATTGGACAAGGTTTCCAAGGCGCGGCGGATGTAATTAGTCAACCGATTGACCGCCAAGTGGTGGACAAAGGGTTTATGTCGCTGGCGACTGGTGTCTTGGCAGCGGGGTCACGGCTGCGTAAGACTCAAACAGGCTATGTGCGTACTTATGCGCTCTCTCTGATGATGGGCGCGTTGTTAGTCATCGTAATTATTCTGCTTCCCACGCTGCGTGATCTGCTGGGAATTTAGGTTGCTGGGAGTTATTGACGGATGCAACTCGAAACAACAGGCGTTTCGCTAACAAGCGTCACTCTCTTTGCGCCGATGGTCGGCTTCTTCATTCTGCTGTTTTTGACCAAGCTGAGTGATGAACGGATCAAATGGGGGGCGTTGATTACTTCCCTCATGACCCTCGGCTTCTCAATTTTGCTGCTGGCCCAATTCAAGAGTGACGAAATCGGGCTGCAATCAGAGCATATTGCCGAATGGATTCCCACCTTTGGGATTTATTATCATGTCGGTATAGATGGCATCAGTATCTGGCTGGTCATGTTGACAACCTTCATCATGCCGCTGGCGATTCTGATTTCCTTCAACATGATCCATGAACGCATCCGCCTCTACTACCTGTTCATGCTGCTCATCGAATTTGCGATGCTCGGCGTGTTCGTGGCGCAGGATATGTTCTTATTCTATGTGTTCTGGGAACTAACCCTTGTGCCGATGTATTTCCTCATCGGAATTTGGGGTGGTGACGAACGGCGTTATGCGGCGGTGAAGTTCTTCCTCTACACGATGGCAGGCTCAATTCTGATGCTGCTAGCGATTTTGTGGCTGGGGAACGAAGCCGGCACATTTGATGTGAAGGTGATTACCGAGATGGTGCAAAGTGGTGTGCTGAGTTTCAGCACCGACACCGAACGCCTGCTGTTCTTGGGTTTCTTCCTCGCCTTCGCCATCAAAGTACCGCTGTGGCCTCTCCATTCATGGTTGCCGGATGCTCACGTTCAAGCACCCACCGCTGGCTCAATCATCCTAGCGGGCATTTTGCTGAAACTGGGTACTTACGGGTTGATCCGCTTTAATCTCGGTTTCTTCCCGAACGCCTCCGCCGATTTTGCCCCTTGGATTGCGGCCCTCGCCGTCATCGGCATTATCTATGGCGCGTGGGTGGCCTATGCCCAAACGGATGTCAAGAAATTGGTCGCCTATACCTCGGTCAGCCACCTTGGTTTCGTGGTATTGGGGATTTTCTCGCTGACCAGCAGTGGGGTACAGGGCGCGGTGCTGCAAATGGTGAATCACGGCATCAGCACGGGCGGCTTGTTCGCGCTTGTCGGGATTCTCTATGATCGCCGCCACACCAAAGCCATTAACGCCTTCGGTGGCATCTGGAAGGTCATGCCCCTATTCAGCGGTATCGCCTTGGTGATTTCGCTGTCCAGTATGGGCCTCCCCAGCATGAACGGCTTCGTGGGTGAATTCACCATCCTGCTTGGTTCAGCCAGTTCCGACGTATTGAATATCTGGTTCACCGCTGTCGCCACCCTCGGGGTGATTCTGGCAGCCGTGTATACCCTGTTCATGTTCAATAAGGTTTTTATGGGGCCGCTGGACAAGAAAGAGAATCAGGAACTCGAAGACCTGACATGGAGCAAGAATTGGACAGAACTCGGCGCGTTGGTGCCGCTGGTCATCATGATTTTTGTGATCGGCCTCTATCCCAGTCCATTCTTTGAATTGATGGATGGCTCGGTCGGTGACTTGGTCAATTTTGTCAATTCGGTTGCTGTCGCGGGTAAATAACAATCATGGGGCGGTTCTGCCCCATTTTTTAGATTCGGTCAAAATTTCGCAGGGGCAAATAAGGGCTATGTTTTCAACCCCAACGTTTGATGAATTGAATATCTGGGCCGCGCTGCCAATGATGGCGCTGGCTCTTGGCACCTGCATTTTGCTCGTCGCCGACCTATTCATTCCTAAAAACAAAAAGTTCTATACGGCTGTATTGGCAGGTCTGGGATTGGGCGTCTCGCTCGTTATTGCCCTGATCCAAGCGTCCGGTGTCGAAATCGGTGATCAACCCACCGCCTTTGAGGGTGTCTTTGTGGTAGATCAGTTCACCCATGTGGTGAATGTGATCGCGCTCATGGCTGGTCTCATCGGCATTATGGTGTCGTATGATTATCTGGAACGCACTGGCACAGAACGCGGCGAATTCTACACGCTGATTCTGTTCAGCACCCTCGGCGCTATGTTGATGGGGTCGTCGCGCAATCTGGTGATGATTTTTATCGCGCTCGAACTGCTCTCGATCCCGCTGTATATCCTCTCTGGTTTCCGCCGTCCCATGCTGGAAAGCGAAGAAAGCGCCATGAAGTATTTCTTGCTCGGCGCGTTCTCATCCGGCTTTTTAGTCTACGGCATCGCTTTGATTTACGGCGCGACAGGCAGCTTCGAGTTAGTCAATGTGTGGCAGACCGCCGTTGATATTTTCGAGGGTGACGGCGCGGGTCAATTTACCCTCCTGATTGGTATCGGGTTGGTCTTGATCGCGCTTGGTTTCAAGGTCGGCGCTGTGCCATTCCATATGTGGCAACCGGATGTCTATCAAGGTGCACCAACCCCTGTAACAGCCTTCATGAGCGTCACCGCCAAAACAGGTGGGTTCGCCGCCATGTTGCGCGTTTTGGTGACGGGCCTTGCGGTCGTATCCGCCTCACAGGGCAAAGCTATTGACGTATGGCAGGATTCAGTACAGGTGATCGCAGTCTTGACCCTGATTTTGGGCAATTTTGTCGCCATCACCCAAACCGACCTCAAACGTATGCTGGCCTATTCCAGCATCGCGCATGGTGGCTATATCCTGATTGCCATCGCCGCAGGGGGTACACCGGGTGTCGGTGATAGTTCGGCCCAAGCCGCGCTGGTCTATCTGATGTCCTACACCTTCACCAACATTGGCGCGTTTGCCGTCGTCATCGCCTTGGAACACAGCGAACGCAACACGATTTCCCTAAACGATACTAAAGGTCTGGCCCAACACAGCCCTCTTCTCGCCGCCGCCATGACCATTTTTATGCTCAGTCTGACGGGTGTGCCCTTGACCGCTGGTTTCATCGGCAAGTTTTTTGTGTTCAAGGCCGCCCTCGAAGCCAATCTTGAAGTGTTGGCGGTCATCGGTGTGCTGGTGAGTGTCGTTTCAGCCTACTACTATCTGCGCATCATCGTGAATATGTACATGGTCGAAGGTGATGCCCATCCAGTTGCCGATAAACAACCGTTGGCCCTGCGTTCGGCGTTGTGGGTGACCGCGATGGGGACATTGATTCTGGGGATTCTGCCCTACATCATGACCGACCTTGCCCAAGATGTCACACTGGCGATTGTCGGGCGATAGAACAAGTTTTTGTCAGGGGTCATGCAATGAAACACGAGCGCATTACAGTCAATCCGCGTGTCATGGTGGGTAAACCCGTCATAAAAGGGACACGCCTGCCTGTTGAACAGATATTGCGTGAACTCGGTGATGGCTTAACCATCAGTGAACTAATTGAGGCCCACCCACGCCTGACTCCTGACGATATTTATGCCGCAATTGCCTATGCCGCCGATGTAGTGGCTAATGAAGATATTTTTGTGAGTGAGCCGGACGATGCAATTTCTAGCCGATGAAAGCTGTGATGCGATTATCGTTCTTAAATTGCGGGAACTGGGTTACAATGTGGCCTATATTGCCGAATTAACCCCCGGCATTGAAGACGATGAAATTTTACAGAAGGCGCTCAAAGAAGAGCGTCTTTTGTTAACCGAAGACCGCGATTTTTGTGAACTCGTCTTTCGGGATGAACAGCCCACCTATGGCATTATCCTCGTGCGGATTCCTGCTAAAAACCGCCTTCGTAAAAAAGACCGAATTGAAACGCTGGTCAATGATTATAGTGAACAACTAGCAGGGGCAATGATCACTTTGACAATTGCAAATATTAGAATACGTTCACTTTCTTAGGGCCTAATCCCCCACCTCCCGCGATTTCACACCCGCCCGCAGACTCCCCTTATCCAACTGAATCACCACATCCACCCCCGGCGCGGCGTCTTGAGCATCGGTTAGGCGTTTGCCATCCCCGGCACGGGTCACAATCGCATACCCCCGTGACAAAATAGCGAGAGGACTGTTAGCGCGTAGGGCGGCCTCTTGGGTGGTCAATCGCTGACGGGCCGTATTCAAATTACCCACCATGCCCCGCTGCAACCGCATCGTTAAATCATCCACCCGTTGCCGATAATTTTGGATACGCACATACGGCGATAAATGCCGTAGCGAACGCTCATAGGCGTTTAAATCGTCGCGGAGTTCTTCCAGATGATTTTGCATGGCGTTGTGAGCGCGTTCCTGTAAAACCTCGACACTATACCGCAGCGATTCAATCTCTGGCGTAATCATCTCGGCGGCAGCGGATGGTGTGGGGGCGCGGCGATCCGAGGCAAAATCCACCAGTGTAAAATCAATCTCATGCCCCACCCCGGTCACAATCGGCCAGCGCGATGCGGCAACGGCCCGCACCACCCGTTCATCATTAAAACACCACAAATCTTCCAGACTGCCCCCCCCGCGCACCAACAAAATGATGTCAATGTTATCCCGGCGATTGATCCGATCCAGCGCGGCAATAATTTGCAGCGGGGCTTGTTCACCCTGCACCATCGTCGGGCTGAGGAGTATCTCGGCAACCGGAAATCGGCGGCTGAGAACTTTGAGCACATCTTGGAAGGCGGCGGTGGTTGGCGATGTCACCACCCCGATACGGCGCGGAAAAAACGGCAGGGGGCGTTTGCGTGTCTCATCAAATAACCCCTCGGCGGCTAACTTGGCCCTAAGCAGTTCTAGCTGCTGATTAAGATCGCCAAGCCCCGCCATCTGAATAACCTGTGCCACCAATTGATATTCGCTGCGCTGCTCATAGATGCCGACATTGCCCAAAACGACTACCTTATCGCCGTGTTCGGGCAAATTTTGCAGGCGGGCGACATTGCCTTTCCACATGACACATTTTAACTGGGCATTGGCGTCTTTGATGCTGAAATACAGATGACCGGAGGCGGCCCGTGTCAAATTGCTGACCTCACCCTCGACCCATACCCCGCTTAAATGGCTGTCCATCTCAAATTTAAGGCGGATATAGGTCGCCAATTCGCTAACGGTGTAATGCGATGGCTCATCTTCCGGTGGCAGTTCACCCGTATCTAAAAAATCATCGTCCGGGTTGGGGGGAAAAAGTGGTAAGTTTTGCATAGTTTGATTGTACGATAGAAGCCATATTTTGTGTTAAAATCTTGAGCCGACTCACATCAACAGTTGGAGAGGTATTATGACCACGACGTTCACCGAAGAGGAACGCCAAAAAATCGCACAAAAACTTGCCGGATTAAGCCTTCGCAAAGCGCGTAAGGAAATCCGCAAGATGGATAACAAAGCCAATCTGAAATTCTGGCGCAACGGGGCGATGACAGGTGAAATTCACACCACCTATGAACTCCCCACGCTTGGCCTAAAAATCAGCTTGGTCGAAGTCGGGCAGGCAACCCCGATGGACGAGGGCAAGCGCCTCAAGAAAGAATACTTCTATACCGAAGCGCGTGTTGAGCCATTGGCGACACCCCCGGCCCGTCAGCGCCGCCGCGAATAGCCTCGAATCAGGGCAGGGCAAATTCACACACCCCTGCACTGACCAAACATTCCGCGATGACTTGGTTATTGCGGAGTATATTAAACGTCGTGTTGCCACCGATGGTTCGCCAGAAGTGGCTATCGCTGTCTGTACGCCAGATATAGGCGTTATAGTAGCGACAGCTTGGCCCATTCACAAATTGGTCAATCGAGATTTGCACACATCCCTGTGCCGCGAAATTAAAAATATCCCCGCCTGCTTCATCAATGGCCGCGTTCCAATCAAAGGCTTCAAAGCTGCCACTGCTATTCCCTACAAAAACGAGATTACCTACATTCTGCACCCGCCCTGAAATGTTATAGAGCACAAAATGATCGTCCGCGTATTCCAATCGAATTTCAGGCGCAACGGCGGGTGTAGCCGTCATGGTAATTGTCGCTGTCGGCGTATTCGTTGGGCGAGGCGTTGTACTTGCTGTTGTGGTCGAAGTAGCCCTAGCCGTAACAGTCGCCGTCGAAGTGCTGCTTGGGCTGGTCGTTGGGGATGCATCCCCGCCGCTGGCTTCGGCATCCTCTGTCGCGGTCAAACTCGGCGTCAACGTATAGGTGGCGGTCGCGCTGGTAATGGCACTCAGCGTTTGATTACTCTGAAATACAGCGGTGATCGTCAATATCATACTGTCATCGGTCGGTGACTGTGTCGGTAATTGCGTCGGCGCTTGGCTAGGGGATTGCGATGCGGTTGGGCCGTCCGTGAGATTTGCGGCGATTTGTTGGGTTGGCTCATCCTTTTGATCATCATCTTGCCCGATCAACACCAACACCACCACAATCCCAATCAGCAGCAGCAAAATGGGAATCAGGCCCGCCAACCACAACCAGCGATTACCCCGTTTTTCTTCCATTGGTGGCAGGGGTGAGCGATACGGCGGCGATACAATTTCATTTTTTAGGGTTTTGGCTTCATTGCTAAATGCGGACTGTCGTGATACCGGCGGCGGCTGAGTGGCGAGATTGGACATCACATCCCCCACCGTCTGTACCCCTTGCGTGGTCGGCTTGGGGGGTTCACTCCGCAACGTTTTTAGATAGGCTTCCAGCGCGGCAGGTGATTGAGGCGGCGTCACAGGGCGCGACCTCTTCGGCCCGGAATTGGTTGAGATTTCAACCGTATCTTCATCCTCGGTACGTCGCAAAGCCCCATCCAACGCCAGATATAAATCATGGCAGGTCGCGTAACGCTGACGGGGGTCTTTATGCAGCGCCATCAACAGCACTTTTTCGACCTCGGCAGGCAGATCGGGATTATAAAACGTCGGCGGCGGCGGTTCTTCATTCAGATGTTTAAGGGCCACTGTCATCGCCGATGGGTCATCAAACGGCACTTTGCCCGTCAGCGCCTCATATAAAACCACCCCAAACGAATAGAGATCACTTTGTGGCACAGCCCGCGCCGATGACACGGCTTGTTCCGGGGCAATATAATGGGCACTCCCAAACGTATCACCCAATGTGCCTTCCATCGTGGTCAGGGCCAACCCGAAATCGGTTAGCACTGCCCCGTTGGTGGTCATCATGATATTGGAGGGTTTGATGTCACGATGAATGACACCCTGCGTATGGGCATAATCAAGCGCACTGCAAATTTCGCGTGCCATTTTGACAATGATGGGTGGCGGAATGCGTTCGCCGCGTGTGGCTGCTTCTTTGAGCATGATGCGTAGGTCTTTGCCATCCAAAAAGACCATCGCCATATAATACATGCCTTCGACCTGACCAAATTGGTAGATGCTGACGATATTGGGATGATGCAGGCGGGCAATAGCACGGGCTTCGCGTTGAAAGCGTGCCGTATATTCAGCTTCATCGGCGGTGGCAAATTCACCCGTGATGATCTTTACAGCGGCATAGCGTTGAAGTGCTTCATCAAAGCCTTTGTAAACACGGGCCATGCCGCCCTTGCCCAATAAACTGACAATCTTATAATCGCCTAGTTTTCGACCAATCAAGGGGTCAGGCAAAACCATAATTGCTCAACTCTTTGTTTTTATTATTGGCATTCAGAAGGGTATTCTGATGGTTTAGAAACCGTTTCAAGTATACCCTACCCCATTGTATAACCATAATAGCCCCTTAGTCCCCTGCATAAAAATCATCCACCACCCACCCCACATTATAGAGCGCGTGCAGGATCGAGCTAAACAAGAGCGTCAGGTTGACGACCGAAACCCAGCTCACCTTTTCCCCGCCAATATTCAGTTGGAGCGTCTGAAACAGGGGAAGATTCATCGCCATCGTTGCAGAAAACATCAACGGCAAATACAGCGCCAGCATAAACCGCTGCCCCCCGCTAATCCGCATATAAAACATATATAGCAGCATATAGCCGACCAGATAGAGGGCCACAAATAACAGCAGGGAGCGGTGCCGTCCCATCAACGCCAATAGCTCCCCCCGCCGTGTTTGATCGAAATAGATCACCAGCGCCAAACCTAGCACAATAAGCGGATACCCCACCACATACGGAGCATAACCATACGAACCGGGCATGATGTGACGGCGAAAGGACAGCTTGGCCCCAAACACCATACGTTCCCAAAATTCACCGGGTGAGGTTTCCCGTAGATATTTTTGCAGACCCGGCACTTGATCGTCGGGCAAATCGGGCCACCCCACGCTATCGCCATGTGTTTTGGTGCTGGTCGGCGCTTCGACCTCGGCCTTGTTGTCATACCAGATATAGAAGGTCGTATTGACGTTATAGAAATAATGCCCGAATGTAGCCTTGACCCGACTGATATAGGGATACAGCACCAGCAAAAACACGCCCAACACCAGCCCTAACGCGAGGGCATCTTTCAATAACGGCCTCCAGTGGAATTCGCGCCGCACCGTCAATACCATTTTCAGCCCCATGACCACCCCGAATGTGAACAGGGCCGGTAAAACAGAGGCTTTCGTTAAATGGGCCAACCCTGCCATGATTCCGGCTAGCATGGCAAATTTCCACGCGGGTTCGTGCAACAGCCGCAGCATCAATATAAAAGCGATAAAGCTGAGCGTATAGTACAGCAGTTCGGCCTGAAAATAGGCGGCCCGAAACATATATAACTGAAATGTTGTGCCCAGCATCAAATTCATAGCCGCCAGTGTCGGAAAATAGTGCAGGAAAATCGCAAATAGGCCGATCAGCAAAACGATAGACAGCCCCACATTAAAATACTTGCCCTGCACAAAGTAGTCTTCCATCGAGATTGTCGGGCTATAGTGCATTGATTGCAGGGCCGGATACAACGGCATCCGGTTGCCATCCCCCACATAGCGATACTCGGAAAAATAGAGCGCCTTGGCATACAACATATAATCTTCTTGGTCGTTTTTCTGATAGCCCGTTTGCCGTTCGCCAATATTGCGCTCATGCAGATGTTGATACGCCCCATAACCATGTAGCGTGAGTATCACCAAGAGAAAGGTGGTCATCCATGCAGTTTTGCGAATGCCATGCAGCGAATGAATGGCCTGCTCAAAACGAAGTAGCGACCTAATAGGGTTATGCCAAAAGCCCGTCGGAAGCCACGATTGATACTTCAATCGTTCTAGCATGTGTCCGTGTCCCATCCCTGACCCTCCTGCCATCTATTAGTTAATTATAGGAGTCTAACGAACGAGGTGTATCAGTCATCCATCACAATTTACGTATGGGATGCAAAATCGGTGTCTAGGATACTTGGCAAAAATCGCTATAATGGTCTAACCCAACCGTTTGGCTGAGAGAGGCCGTTATGCGAGATTCATCCCACGATATGAGCGAAATGGAAATCCGCCAGCGATGCGGTGAACTGCTGCAAAAAGCGCAGGAAGAAGCCACTCGTCTGAAACATGGATACATTGGCACCGAACACATTTTTAATGCCCTGACACGCAACCCTAGCGGCATTACTAACCTGATCTTGACCGAAAGCGGCCTCGACCCCCGTGAAGTTCGCAACTCAATTCGAAAAGAAGTCGGCGGTGGCGATGACGAAGAAACCCGCGTCCCCGTCTTGACCCCCCGTGCCCGTCATATCCTTGCCGAGAGCATTTATCTAGCCGATGATGTGGGCAGCATTCTGGTTGAAGAAGAACACGTCCTACTGGCGATGCTGCAAGAAGGCGAAGGGGTACCCATTCGCAAGCTCAAACAAATGGGGGTGGCGATTCAGCGTTGGGTCGAATATCTCATGCGCTTTTTGGATATTGAAGGCAAATCCGACGATTCCAGCAACGAAAAAGACCTTTTTGGCGACTTAATGGATCACCGCGATTTTGGCGATTTGATGGAACCGGATGGTGAGCGATTTTCAGGCCGCGCCATGCCGACCCCTCTATTAGACAAATATGGCCGTGACCTAACCGAACAAGCCCGCCTCGGCAAACTAGGGCCAGCGGTGAACCGTGACACCGAAATCCGCGCCGTCGCCCGTACTTTGACTCGCAGCAAGAAAAACAATCCTTTATTAGTCGGCGATGCTGGTGTGGGCAAAACCGCCATTATCGAAGGTTTGGCATGGCAAATCGCCAACGATACCGCCCCCGGCCCGCTGAAAAATAAACGCATCGTCCAAATCGAAGTCGGCATGTTAGTGGCGGGGACAAGCCTGCGTGGTCAATTTGAGGAACGTTTGGGTGGCATTGTCGAAGAAGCCCGCAGTTCCAAAGATGTCATTTTGTTTATTGATGAAATCCACACCATCGTCGGTGCAGGCGACACGATTGACAGCAATTTGGACGCCGCCAATATCTTGAAACCTGCCCTCGCACGCGGGGATATTTCCTGCATTGGCGCGACCACCTTTGAGGAATATCGCAAGGCCATCGCCAAAGACCCCGCCCTCGATCGCCGTTTCCGTACCATTGATATTGGCGAACCCACCATCGAAGACACCCTCATCATCATAGAGAATGTCTATAAACGTTACGAAGAACACCACCACGTTACGATTTTGCCGGAAGCGCGTGAACAGGCCGTAAAACTTTCCGCCAAATATCTCACCGACCGCCGTCTGCCCGACAAAGCCCTTGATCTGCTGGACGAAGCCTGTGCCCGTATGGTCATCCAAACCCAATCCCCCGACATAGAACCGGGGACACCGCTAGAAGTAACGTGGTACACCATTCACGAAGTTCTCAGCGAATGGACAGGCATCCCTGTTGTCGAGCTAGGGGCGACCGAGCGTGAAAAATTCTCCCGCCTGCATGAAATTCTCGCCCAACGGGTGCGCGGTCAAACCTATGCCGTCAAAACAGTATCAGACGCCATCAAAACCCACCGCGCTGGTCTAAGTGATCCGCGTCGGCCTGTCGGCGTCTTTCTATTTGTTGGGCCAAGCGGCGTCGGCAAAACCGAACTCGCCCGCGCGCTCGCCGAATTTCTGTTTGGCAACGAAAAATCCATGATTCGGCTCGACATGTCCGAATTTCACGATGAACACACCGTTTCCCGCCTAATTGGTGCGCCCCCCGGTTATAAGGGCACCGAGCGCGGCGGACAATTGACCGAAGCCCTGCGCCGCAAACCCTATTCAGTCGTGCTGTTAGATGAGGTCGAAAAAGCCGCCCCCCAAGTATTCGACGTATTCCTACAGGTGTTTGATGAAGGCCGCCTGACCGATTCACTTGGGGCGACGGTGGATGCCCGCCATGCCCTGTGGATTATGACCAGCAACATCGGCACGGGCGACGTTGGCAAAGGTATTGGCTTTGTCAATAAAGCCGATGGCCTGCCCGATTACAGCTTCCATCTGAAAAAATTCTTCCGGCCCGAATTTCTGAATCGGCTCGATGAGGTCATCGTTTTTAACCCCCTAGATCGAGACGTCCTGAACGAAATCCTTGACATTCAATTAGCCGAAGTCATGGAGCGTATGGACGCGCAGGAAATCACCTTAGAACTCGACCCTACCGTGCGTGAATTGATTGTGAACGAGGGCTACAGCCCAGCGAATGGTGCTCGCCCTCTCCGTCGCGCCATCGAACGCCTCCTAACCCGTCCCCTCTCCTCCGCCTTAATCGAAAATACCTATATGCCGGGTGACACCATCCGGGTAACGGCCAAAGGGGACAGCATAAAACTGGAGCATATCAGTCGGGCGGAACAGGCTGCCAAAGATTAATAATGGACTATGATTGAGCTACCCTCGGTTCCACAAAACGGACAAAAACGGCTGACCCTGCCCGACGAAGAATCATCACGTCTAATGCGGCGGCGGCGTGATGCCGACTACACTGACCTTTTTGCCACCGACCCCAATCCCGATGTGCGCGAATTGGGGCGGCTGATTTTGCGGCGCGACCTGCCCTATGTCGGCGATTATCTGGAATTGGCGGATGTCTGTGCGCGGCTGTCGCTGCAAAAAGTCAACAACGGCAATGACCCCCAATTGATGATCTTCTACGTCGGCAAGACCATCCAAGCCTATCGCAAAGCCCTAGCTCTAGATGCGACCGATCCCACCATTGGGGAAGCCCTCAGCCGCTATTTGCAATGGCTGATGCGCATCGCCCGCAGTTTGCCCACCCAGCGCAATATCGCCACCGCGTTATGGGCCGCTGCCGAAGATGTCCCCGGCGGAAGTGCTATTTTTGTACCCGCCGAAGTCGAGCGTTTGTTGGCATGGTACATCGCGCCGCCCACCATCAAAAATCCGACCCCCGCGCCGGACACCACCCCTAGTCCGGATTTGCGCATGGGCTTGACGCAAGACGCCCTCGGCGAATCTTTTGAATCCGAGATTCGGCCTAGCCCCTTTGCCCCACGTCCCCCACAAGCCAAAGGGCGTGGCAAATTGGAAGTCGAAACGCAGGGCAATCCAGATGATGAACCGGCCCTTTCGATGCTGACCAATATGCAGGTTCATCTTCCTCCCGACGAAACCCGTTCAGGTGAATCAGTCAGCATTGATATTGAGCCGTCCGAAATTCACCATTCCATCGAAGTTCCCCCCATCATCGTGCGTCAGAAACCCGACGAACGCGATGATTTTGTCAACAACGGGCGCATTGCCGATCGTTTTGAGGTCAAACAACGTTTTTCTGGTGGCATGGGCAGTGTCTACCTGTGTTACGACCCCAAAGATCGTATCCCGGTCGCCATCAAGACCTTCCAGAGCAAATTTCTCAATAACGAACGGGCCGTAACTCGTTTTACCCACGAGGCCCTCACATGGATTCGGCTGGAAAAACATCGCCATATCGTGCAGGCCCTCAAAGTCCAAAAGTGGAATGGTCGCCCCTATATCATTCTGGAACACATTTCCGGGCCAGAGGGGTTGGGGCCAGATTTACGCTCATGGATTGACCATAACCGCCTTGATCTGGAAACCGCGATTACGTTTGGGATGCAAATCGCGTTGGGGATGCAGCACGCCACCCAAAAAATGCCCGACATGGTGCATCGGGATTTAAAACCCGGCAACATTCTGGTGCATCACGACATGATCGCCAAAGTCACCGATTTTGGTTTGGTGCGCTCCCTCGACTTTGATGATCTCCCCGGCGACAATCCCGAACCCGCCGACGGACACCAACGGCTAACACGGGTCGGCGCGGTGGTCGGCACGGCCCCCTATATGTCCCCCGAACAATGCCGTTCCGTCGAACTCGATTTGCGCTCGGACATTTATGCCTTCGGGTGTGTCTTATACGAAATGCTGACCCGCCAGACCGTTTTTGCGGCAACCACTTTTCCCGATTGGGCACGCGCCCACAATCAGCAGCGACCCAAACTCCCCGACGACATGCCACTGGTGATTCCGCGTTCCGTCCAAGCCCTGCTCATGAGTTGTCTGGAAAAATCGCCGGGTGACCGTCCCCAAACATGGGCTGAATTAGCCAGCAACCTTGCCCAATTGGTCGAACAGATCACCGGTAAGCCGCCAGAAATTGAAATCAGCGGGCCAGTCCTAGAGGTCAATGATCTCCTAGACAAAGCCTACAGCCTGACCGAACTCGGCTATCTGAACGAGGCGTTGGTAACCTATGATCGTGCCCTCGCGCTCGATTCCAACAGCCCTCACACATGGTCACGCAAGGCCCGGGCCCTCCGCATCGCTAACCGCAATGAAGAGGCTCTCGAAGCCGCCAACCATGCGCTGGAAATTAACCCGCGTTTCGGCTGGGCATGGATGGTCAAAGGCCAAATTTTGGAGCGATTGGGTCAACTGGAACGGGCATTGGCAGCGCATGAAACAGCCGCCGAAATCAAACCCGGTGATGTGCATGTCTGGTATAACCAAGCCATCGTGCTGTTCACATTGGGTCGCTGGCAAGATGCCCTCAATCGGCTAGACAACGCCCTCGATATTGACCCCCTGCACGAATCCTCATGGGCCAAACGCGGTCAGGTGCTGCGGGCCCAAGGCCAATATTTGCAGGGCCTCAATGCCTACAATCGGGCACTAGAATTAACCCCCAATTTCGCATGGGCATGGAACGGCAAAGGGCTGTGTCTTAAGGCGTTGGGCCGATTAGACGAAGCCTTTGAAGCCTTCCAGCAAGCCGCCCTCTATCAACCTGATGATGTGTGGCACTGGTATAACCAAGCCGAGACATTGGTGGATTTGGGGCGTTACAAAAACGCGATGGAAGTGGCCCAACAAGCCATCAAGGTGCAGGCCGATCATTCCTATAGTTGGGCAAAATTGGCGCAGGTGTTCCGCTATCTGGAACGTTATGAGGACAGCCTCAAGGCCTATGACCGCGCCATTGATTTAAACCCCACCTACGCATGGGCCATTAACGGCAAGGGCATTGTGTTGGAACGCCTGCGCCGTTTCGATGAAGCCCAACAAGCCTATCGCCAAGCCGCTGAACTATATCCTGATGACGTGTGGCACTGGTACAATCAGGGTAATCTGCTGGTGCTGCAAGAACGTTTTCACGAAGCCATTACCGTCTTGGAACGAGCCGTCAAGGTCAACCCCCAGCACGCCCGTTCATGGGCAAGGCTCGGTAATTCCCATCGGCGTCTAGGCGACGATAAAACCGCCCTCGTCTATCTTGATCGTGCCCTCAAACTCGACCCAGTCTATGCGTGGGCATGGAACGAAAAAGGCGTGGCTTTTGAAAGCGCTGGCAAATTACAGGACGCCCTTGACGCTTATAAACGGGCCGCGATGAATGAGCCAGAAAATGCCCTCTACTGGTACAACCAAGCCGATGTGCTGGTACGCCTCAATCAATTTACCGAAGCCCTCACCCCGCTGAATCGTTCCCTCCAAGCCGACCCGCGTTTCTATCGTGCATGGGGCAAGCATGGGCAGGTCTTACGGCGGCTAAATCGTTTGGAAGAAGCCCTCGCCTCCTATACCCGTGCGGTTGAACTCGCGCCAGACTACGGATGGGCCTTAAATGGACGCGGCTTGGCATTGAGTGCCCTAAATCGCCACCATGAAGCCCTGCAATGTTTCCAGAAAGCAGCGGAAATCCTGCCGGACGACATCTGGTTCTGGTACAACCAAGCCGATGAATATCTGGCACTAGGCCGCTATGTCGAGGCGCTTGACCCCTTAACCAAAGCCCTCGAAATCAACCCCAACCATGTTGAAAGTTGGGCCAAGCGTGGGCAGATTTTGCGGCGTTTGGGGCGCTTCAAGGATGCCGTCCAAGCCTATGACCAAGCCCTCGCCATTGATAACAATTACGGCTGGGCATGGAATGGACGCGGTCTTGCCCTCGAAAGTATGGCCCGCCTAGAAGAAGCCCTTGCCAGCTATGAACGCGCTGCCCAAGAAGAACCCAACAGTGTGTGGTATTGGATTAACCAAGTCCATCCCCTGCTCAATTTGGGGCGGCGCGAACAAGCCCTGCATGTGGTGGATGAGGCCCTGAAGATTGACCCAAAAAATGAATCGGCATGGGCCAGACGTGGGCAAATTTTGCGCCGACTCGACCGCCATGAGAATGCGATTGAAGCCTATCAAAAAGCTATTGAACTTGCACCGAATTATGGGTGGGCATGGAACGGCATGGGTGCGGCGTTTGCGGCCCTCGACGATACGGCCCGCGCCATCGAATGTTTCGAAATGGCAACCAGCGTCACCCCGAATGATGCGTGGTTCTGGCACGACCTCGGCGAAATGGTGATGTCGCTGGGGCGTTATCGTGACGCCATCAAAGCCTTCAACCGTGCCCTAGAGGTGGACGCATCCCACGAAGCCTCCCGCCGTAAACGCGCCGAAGCCCGCCAAAAACTGGGCGATGATGATCTGGACTAAAAGGAAAACCCTATGTTCAAACAAGTGACCGTGACCCTTATGAGTGGGCCGCGTGATGGCACAATCCTAGCCTTTCCACTGCCCAAAGATTTCCCAATGAGTTCATTGGTGCTGACCATTGGGCGACGTGAAGGGCTAGACATCAGCTTGGAATATGACAGTCAGGTATCGCGCCTGCACGCCCATCTGATGTTTGATGGCGAACAATTCTGGCTAGAAGATACAGGTAGTCGCAATGGCACATTTATTGGCGAGGATCGTTTGCCTCCTAATGAGCGCCGCCCGGTATTGCCGGATATGCTGTTTCGTGTCGGGCGTACATGGATGCGTCTAGACCCCCTCCCCACCGATGTCACCGCCGCCGCCGACCCCATCAACCCCGATGACGGCACACTGTTCTAGGCTAATCTAGCCCCCAAAACGACGGGGTGGCGTTGGGGTTGGGGTGAAGGATGGTTGTGGCGTCCATGTCGCGGTTGGACTAAGCGTGGTTGTCGCGGTACGGGTCGCCGCTGCCGCCGTCTGTGTCACAAAATCCGCTTGGCGCGTCGCTTCAATATCCAATTGCAAAGTGGCCGTCGAAGCTGAAGGCGTGCCGGATTCGCCGTCATCATCCGTCAAAATGAACGCCAGCCCCAACAGAATAACCGCCACAATCGGCCCAAGTGCGATCATCACCAGCGTGCGCCGCGACAGACGGGGTTTGGGTAACAGGGCGGGTGGGCGCTGTACGGTTTCCGCTGGTGCATCTACAATATACGACGTCAGCCAGTCCGCTTGAATCCCCGATGCAAACGCATATTCCCCCTGCTGATTGGTTTGAATAATCCCCAAATATTCTAAACCGCGCAGGGCCGCCGCCAATTGAACCGCGTTTAAGGGATAGTCAGTTTTGCTAAGCCAGTCGCGCAGAGCATCCGGCGCAAACTGCTCATTCGGATTATGTTTGCGTAAATCGAGCAGTGCCGTCAGCGCCAACCGTTCATTCGGTCGAACATGCTCCCACAAAGGCCGCACAATATCCCCGGCCTGTTCCAATGCCGCCGGATACACCGCCTCAATATCTACCATTGCAATTGTCGAGACGCGCCGTTCCTGTTCATACAAGCGATAAATCAGACGGCACATGGAATGGAGATGGAATGGATGCCCTCCCGCCAATTCCAGTACCCGACGCAGGGCCGGCGGCTCATATTCATAAAGACCTTCAACGGGTTTGGTGACAACCGCTTCGGCGTGTTCCGGTGAAAGGTTAGTTAGGCGGTGATGAAACTGCGAATTATCAAAAGGTGCGGTTTGCAGGGCGCGGGTTTCATATGTGATGTCCAGCGCCGCAATCATGTTCAGGCGGTCATAGCGATCCAGCAGCACCGACAAAAAGGTCATCAAATGGGCCGGCAAATTCCCCGCGTCCATCGCATCAAACAACAGATGCACATCATCCAACATCAGCACCAAATGGCGCGACCGACGAATCGCCGCCAATACGACTTCCAGATATTCCCCCGCCAGCCAGTCCAGCAAATCCACATCCGCCGCATCGGGAAAAGCAGGCAACCGCAAGGTGCTGGCTTCAATCACCTCCAGCATAGCCCGAATTTGGTCAACAACCGCCGCGATAAACCCGCTGACATCATCCAGTTCCACTTGGTTCAGGTCAATGTACACGCAGACAAAACGTTCATCAATATTCAGCGGCACTTGCGATAACAGTGAGCTTTTGCCCATGCCGCGCTGTCCAAAAATACTGACGGCGTGCCGATTTGTCCCACTGACCAGATGAAGCTGAATCGCCGCAAGGGTCTCTTCACGCCCAAAAAACAATAAAGGGTCGCTGGTAGGTTGCAGTGGATTATAGGGATTTTCACTCATGGAGAAGTCCTAAAGTTTAAGAAAGCCGCACAGAATTTTACCCACAGGTTACACACTTTTTACAGCCGTTGACGCTTTGGTTACATTCGCTTGTTAGCATAATAAACAATGGAATGTAGTGAAACAGAGGATACCCTACGATGAAACTCACCCGCAAGCTGATGATTATGCTCGTCATGATAGGTGTGCTGGCCGCGATGGCCCTCCCTGCCTTCGCCCAAAGCGGCACCCGCACCAAAACCGTCACCGAAGATACCATCAATTCATCCTACCGTGTCAGCAATCCCTATCGTAGCCGAGTCAGCAACTTATCGGTGGATTTGCAGTCCGGGCAGGCCGTCATCAGTTCAACCCATAATTTCCGCAATGCCAGCTATGACACCATGACCACCATTACCCCCACCGTCAGCAATGGCCGTGTCACATGGTCGGTGCTTTCGGCAACCACCAATGGCGAACCCGTCTCCGCCGATTTGCTGGCCCAAATCAACGCCTCGATTGCTGCTTCATGGCGCAATTACATCAAAAATCAGGCGGGGACAGGCCGTGTCACCAGCGTCGTCATCACCGACACCGACATCACCTATACCTTTGAAGCCAAGCGCTAAATTGACTGCGATAACTACCTCTCAAAGCCCCTCCCCACCAGAGGGGTCTTTTTTAGTACAGCGATTCTCACCTTGACTGACCTTGTGTTTCAACCTAGGTTCAGCACGGCGGATTTATCCCCGTGTGAGAATTGAAAATCTATAGGTCTATCTATTTAGCGCGATGACGAGGGCGAAACGAGAGGCGCACCGCTGCCCCGACCATACTGAATGCTGCCACTGCCGCCAATGGTTTGAGTCGGCGTGGGGTAACGACCGGGCGGTGTTCAACGTAGAAGCGTTTCTGTGGCGCGAAATACTGCCCTGCGATGCGTTTGACCTCTTGGGGTGTTAAGCGCGAAATTTCGCCAAAATAATCGGGGATAGGGGTCGAATCATTGCGGGTGGCAAGCGCATCCGTCGAAAGCCACCACGCCAATTCCATATTATCCTGTAAATTGAGCAGTGCCCGACCTCGCAACGCGGCTTGAGCCTCCGCCAATTCTTCCGCAGCAAAATCGCCATTCACCAAACGATTGAGGTGCTTCTCGATAATCTGGCGAATCCGGTCAAAATCTTCGATATTGGCGGATGTATAAACCGAAAAATAGCCCGTATCCGTATACAATACGGTAAACACGTTTACGCCATATGTCAGACCGAGTTCAAAGCGGATGTCGCGCATACAGGCGTTTTCGAGGATTTCTTCAATCATCCACCAGCCAAAACGATCCGGATGTTCGGCATAATCCAACAGCACCCCAATCAATAACTGCCCCTGTTCATTGGGCGACGGGCCATGCAGCCGGATATCAAATGTGTTTGGCACGACTCGCACCGGCGGATGTGTGACGGGAAAGGGTCGCGCCGGAATATCACCAAAGGTTTTTTCAGCTAATGCAAAGGCGGCCTGTGGCTCAATATCCCCGACTACAATCAAAGTGGTATTGTTGGGGACATAAAAACGCTGATAATAATTCACCAAGTCCTGATGGGTAATGGATTTCAGGCTCTTGTCGCGTCCGATAATCGAAAGCAACAGCGAAGAATCAGGATAGATGCGCCGCCGAATGGCCCGGGCCACATGCCAGCCCCAATTATGATCTTCGATCCACTCCCAAACCGTTTGCAGCAGATCAAATTCGCCGCCTTTTTCATTGATAATCACCTGCCGTTCTTTTTCAAACTTTTCCGGCAGGAGGGTCGGCTTAAAAACCAATTGATGCAGCCATTCCATGCCAAACGCGACATCTTGCGCCGCGACATGGATATGAAAATTGGTGGATTCGCGGGAGGTATGGGCATTCACTTCGCCACCCCGCCGCCGCACCACATCCGTCACTTCGGATTCCTCCCAACGCTCAGTTCCTGTAAACACCATATGTTCCAGAAAATGACTGATGCCGTTGTTATGTTTGGTTTCGGTGCGTGACCCAACAGGCAATTGGGCCATCATCGCCACTGTGCCTGTGTTGGGGCGTGGGATACACCAAACCCGCATTCCATTGGCTACTGTGTGACGATAAAGTTGAAAATAGGGGGTTTCCAAAAGCGGTACAACCTTGCACAACTAGATAGACGATAACAAATCCCTGCCCCAACTAACCGATTTTTGATTTATCAGGGCGGCGGATGAAAAACAAACAGTAGCTTGCCTAGCCTAAATTCAGCGCGGCGGATTTATCCCCGCGTGCCAAACCGTTTTTCGTTTGTATAAGGGCGATTTTTTTGGGAAACCGCCCCATTAACATTCAGACGTTACGATTCAGTGATTTCAATCGAGATGATTTTGTCGCCGGGGTTGCGGTCGCTCATGGGGTCGCGTTCACGGATGGCATTGACCACATCCATGCTGCTACCAACCACCCGACCAAACACGCCGTGCTTGCCATCCAAATGAGGCGTAGCGACGTGTGTGATGAAAAATTGGCTGCCATTGGTATTGGGGCCAGCATTCGCCATGCTGAGTGTCCCCGGCCCTTCATGTTTCAGCCGTAACGCACCCGGTTCATCATTAAACTTATAGCCAGGGCCGCCGCGACCTGTACCAGTTGGGTCGCCACCCTGCACCATGAACTTCTTGATGACGCGGTGGAAGGTGGTATCGTTGTAATACCCTTCGCGGGCTAAAAAGACAAAGTTATTCACGGTAATCGGGGCTTCTTTGGCAAACAATTCCACCACAATATCTCCACGTTCTGTTTTGAAAGTGGCGACATATTTTTTATCGGGGTCAATCTGCATCGCGGGTGGTGCGGAATATTGTTTCGCAGCCATGTTTTTCTCCTTAATTAGTTCTTGCAGATGCACGTAGTTTACACTAAACCAATAGGAGCGTATATAGGGTGTTGCGGTTCTATCTTTTCGTAACGACCATCCAACGTTATACTCAACAATCTATGACAAATCTAAACGCCCAAGTCCTCTAGCCTGAGCCATCCGGTTCAGGCAATCGCATAATCAATCCACTTAACGCTAGATCAGACGATTTAGCGGCTGTTATTTTTTCGTCTTTTGACAGTCAGCCGAAAGGATTTGTCATGTCCACTATTTTTCAGAGTGAGCGTATTTACTTGACCCCCATCACCAACGATGATTTGCCCCAGTTTGCTGCATGGCTCTCTGATTTTGGTTTACAGCGCCTTGTCAATCCGGGCATGAGTGTTCCACAAGATGTCGAGGAGTTGCTCAATCCGGACAGTTGGTTTCAGTCGGATCTAAAAAGCGAAAAATGCCGTATGTTCGCAATACGAACACTCAAAGATAATATTTTTATTGGCGAGTGTGGAATCGTCAATCTAAATATGTTCGCGCATTCCGCAGAAATCGGCATCAACATAGCACATCCAGAGTATCGCGGGAAGGGTTATGGGGCTGAGGCAATGGTGCTTGTCATGCGTTATGGCTTTGAACAGCTTAACCTCAATCGCGTCAGCCTGCATGTGATGAGCTTTAATACTCGAGCTATCCGTCTATATGAAAAACTCGGCTTCCAAGTCGAGGCCCGGGAACGTGAGATGTTCTTCCACGACGGCACCTATTTTGATCAACTTTCGATGGGCATTTTAAGAAATGAATGGGAGGTGATATATGGATAACCCAATGGTTAAAGGCGATGAAGTCCGGCATGGGACATATATTTATCTGGATGCGATTTCAAAGGAAATCATTGACTCCCTTGGTGATGCTCCCCTATCCGAGGCGCTGTTATATTCCCTTAATGATGGTAGCATCCCGTTTTTTCCGACCACAGCCAAGCAAGTGGCGCAGTTAGCGAAGGCAGCTGACGGGCTGGCATTTACGGTGCGTCTCTGCACTGATAAAAAATGTGTCGGGGTCTGTCGGTTTGGCGACATCTCTTGGCAATCACGTCACGCCCGATTGCATATCAGCATCCTAGAGGAAAGTTATTTTGCAGTGGACATACTGGCGGATACGATTCAAACGATGCTGCAATTTGCCTATTGGGAAGCCAACCTTAACCGGATTTACGTTTATTGCATCGAAGATACACGCTTGTTGCGCCAAGCTCTCGAGCAGGTCGGGTTTACCAACGAAGGACGGTTGCGCCAAGAAGTCTATCGAGATAAACGCTATCTGGATAAGCTGATCTACGGCATTTTGTGCCGCGAATGGTCAGCATAACAGCATTTTAGGTTTTTGGTCAGGTTGTGGGGCGATTGCATCAAACTTGGGTGATGCAGTCGCCCTTTGTAAATTAAGGCCTACTCCCCTGCCGCGAAATGCCCCATTAGTGCGGCGGTCAGGTGCATGGCATCAAAATAATCCTGTACAAAAATATTCTCATTCGGCGCATGGGCACGTGCATGTGGATGCCACGTCGCCCCGGCGGAAATCACTGGAATCCCCAGCATCACACTCAGCGGATACATCGGCCCGCTCCCCGCAAACCAAGGCGAAATGATCGGCTCATGCCCGAACACATCTTGACACGCAGCAATCGCAGCGCGGCGCACCAGACTATCTTGCGGCTCCATCGCGGGTTCTTCCCCACCGAGCAGCGTCAATGAAATATCCTGAAAACCGCGTGCATCCAGATGTTTACGAATCAGGTCTTGCACCAGATGGGGCGTTAAATTCGGCACGAGGCGGCAGTCCAATTTGACCATCGCTTCGGCGGGGAGTACCGTTTTTGTCCCCTCCCCCTTATACCCGCTGTCAAATCCACAGATCGTCAGGGTGGGTTCAAGCATATAACGGCGTAGCGCGGCCTTATCATCCATGCCATTCAGCCAATGCTCAAGCCCCACCCGCTGGCGGATTTGTTCGCTTTCAAACGGCAGGTCATCAATGCGCTCAATCACCCAATCTGGCATTTGCCGGACATGCGCCATATAGCCATCAATCGTGATTTCATCGTGTTCATTTTTCATCGTGCTCAGTGCCCACACCAGCCGCCACGCCGGATTGGGGATAATCGGGGCGATGGAGGAATGTTGGTCATACGCCGCGCCCTTGCAGCGCAGTTCAAAATAGGCGATGCCCTTGCAGCCCTCCGCCATCGAATTTTTGCCTGTCTCGTCGCGTCCGCCGCCCTCCCACAGCAGGCCATCCGCCCCCAAAATATCACGGTGTGTTTCGGCCCATGCGGGGAGATTGATACTGCCGATTTCTTCCTCGCCCTCAAACACAAACTTGATTTTGACGGGTAGTTCGCCGTGTGTGGCCTGCCATGTTTCGATGGCTTGGATTCGCGCCAACAACTCGCCCTTATCATCCACCACCCCGCGCCCAAACAGCGTATCGTCTTGCAGCGTCAATTCAAAAGGCGCTGTATTCCATTGTTCCAGCGGTTCTTCCGGTTGCACATCATAATGGTTATAGACCAGCAGTGTCCGTTCACCCTTGCCAATTTCCGCAAAAATGACCGGGCTACCACCGTTGGGCAGTGGGAACTTTTGCACCGACGCGCCGATCTTTTCCAATCGGGCCACAATCCAATCGGCACACTCGTGAATACCCCGTTTTTGGGCCGCCACACTGGGAAACGCGATGACTTGCCGAAGTTCATCCAGAAACCGTTCACGATTATTATCAAGGTAGGTCTGGAATGCGTTCTGGTTATAGACCATTGTTCAATGGGCCTTTCTGACTGGATAGGGTGGAAATCTAAAATTATAACGCGCCAAAGGATTTGCAGGGCAGATATTCATAGCCGTAAAATGAATTGGGGAGAATCAGTAGGGAGAAATTTTTCATGTCAAGACGATTCACAACTTTGACAATGGTGTGCCTTAGCCTAGCGCTTGTATTGGTGGGGTTAGATTTTGTGACAACCAATCAAATCGCCTTTATGAATGTGGCCCAGCAGATTACACCCGCCAACTCACTCACCGTTCTACCGCCAACATCCACGATCACCCTGACGCCTTCGGTTACACCAACCTCTACCCCAAGCCCCACTTCGACGCCAACGCTAACACCATTTCCCGACGATCATGAGATTTTCGTTTATGTCTCAGACAGAAGCGGCTATCGTGAAATCTATCTACACGATTTGGATACCGGGCGAGAGCGTCAATTAACAGCTAATTTTGGGTTAGCGATGGACGCTCCCTCACTCTCCCCAGATCGAGCATGGGTCGTGTACGAAGAATTACTCCATGAATCTTTTTTAGTGATGACAAACATGAGCGCGAACTATAGGCGTGCTCTGTCATTGGAAGTGATTGACTTTCTGGAATACAGCCAATGGGGACCAGCATGGTCACCCGATGGCACACAACTTGCCTTACATTCAGATCAATACGGTAATTCGGATATTTTTATCATGAATCCCGAAACCTACGAGCTGAGGCAAGTCACTACAAACTCTGAAGCCGATGCCTACGCTGCTTGGTCTCCCGATGGCACGCAGTTGGTCTACCAATGCACCATCAATGAAGGGCGCGAGATTTGCGTCATTGATGTGACGGGCAACAACCTTGTTCAACTCACCGATAATGATCGCTTTGATGGTATGCCGGATTGGTCACCCGATGGTACGCAAATCGTGTATGCCGCATCCCGGGACGAGGAAAAAGAAGAGCTGTATATCATGAATGTGGATGGCAGCAATGTCCAGCGCTTGACCAACCTGCCCGACAGTGTGGAAACCGATCCCAAATGGTCGCCCGACGGGGAGTATATTTTATTTGAATCTGACGCAGGCCGGGATTTCGAAATTTGTATGATTCGCGCCGACGGGGGTAATCTTGAATGCCTAACCGACAATCATGTAGATGACCGTTCTGCCGATTGGTAAACCTAAAAAATGAAGAAACTGCTCGACCTTTCCGATGTTCAAGCCGCCCGCCAGCGTATTCAGCCCTATCTTTATCCTACCCCGCTGGAACGAGCCGCTGATTATGAAACCCCCATCTACTGCAAACTCGAAAATATCAACCCCACCCGTTCCTTTAAAATTCGTGGCGCACTCAACGCGGTGCTGTTGCATCAAGAGCAGGCCCTCAAACGTGGCATTATCACCGCCTCCGCTGGCAATCACGGGCAAGGCGTGGCCTATGGCGCGGCATTGGTCGGCGCGGATGCCATCATTGTCATGCCCAAACACGCCCCCCGTCGCAAAGTCGAGGGCGTAGAACGTTCCGGTGCAACGGCCCTCCTGCATGGTGACACCTATGACGAAGCCGAACAGCACGCTCGTGCATTGGAGCGCGAAACCGGACGGCTTTTCATCTCCCCCTATAACGATTTTGACGTGATGGCGGGTCAAGGCACGATTGCCATCGAGCTATTTGAGCAACGGCCCTCCATTCAGCGCATTTTAGTACCCGTCAGTGGGGGTGGCCTATTGGGAGGCGTTGCCCTTGCCGCCAAGACCATCCGCCCCGATGTGGAGGTGATCGGCGTCCAGTCCATTGCGACCCCCGCCATGTACAACAGTTTCTATCGGCTGGAACTACCCGAAGAAGAAACAATTGCTGATGCCCTGTCCGGCGGTATCGAAGAAAACGCCGTCACGCTACCGATCTGCCAGCAATACGTAGATAAGATTGTACTGGTCGAAGAATCCGCCATCGAAGAAGCCATTCGCTGGATGTTTTATAAACACGGGTGGGCGATCGAAGGCGCGGCGGCAGTCGGCTTGGCGGCGCTTGCCCAGATGCACGTCGAAGTGGAAGATGGCAAAGAAACAGCCGTCATTATTTCCGGTGGCAACATTGATGCCGATAAGTTCTTGGGACTCATGACATAACTCCATTGTCCTGACACCCCAAACATGCTACTCTGTTAAATTGTAGCTTCTAAAGTAGCGGGAGTCTCGAATGATTGAAAGTCTTGGAACATTGTTGACGCCAATTATCAATCTGCGCCCTATCCGGCGTGTACGGCGTAATCATGGTTTGGAACATGCGACGATTCACTTGCTGAGTCGTAAGATTCAAAATTTAAGCATGGCGGGTCGCTCCGTCGTGGATGGATTTTTCCTCTATGGCAATGCCGAGACCGAAGAGGTTGAGAGGGCCGTAAACGAAGCCCTCAAGCGGATGCAAGGCGGTGACCACCATCTCGCTGTCCACCCCAATTGCGGCACGGGCCTTGTCACAGCGGGTTTCTTGACCAGTATGGCAACCCTAGTCGGCACAGCCGGGGTCGGTGAACGCTGGCAGGAAAAATTGAGCCGTCTCCCTAGCCTGATTTTGCTCTCGATCATGGCGATTATCGTCGCACAGCCAACTGGGTTATCCTTACAGCGATACATCACCACATTGGGTGACCCCGGCGATTTGGAAATTGCCGAAATCGTTCGGCGTGAAGTCAAAGTTCCGTTTTCGGGTGATACCTTAACCGTGCATCGCGTTTGGACACGGCGGGGTTAGACGTTTTCGTTCAATTCATTAAAATCTTGGAGGTGGGGAAAAATGCATTTCATGGATGCCCTTCAATACCCAATGCAGGATAAAGGGTGGTTGGGGAAGATAGTAATCGCTGTTTTGCTTTTGATTATTCCCTTTGTCAACATCATCACGGGTATTTTTGTCGTGGGTTATGGCGTGCGCATGATTCAACAAATCTACCGCCGTCAACCCGGCCTGCCCGAATGGGATGACTGGGGGGGTGATTTCAGTCGGGGCATTATGGTCGTGATTGGAGCGATCATTTATTTTGTTCCAACGATCATCATCGCCTGCTGCAATGCCGGCCTTGGTCAAAGTGATAGTGGTGGTGCCGCCGCTTTGTCCTGTCTCTTGAGCCTGATTAGCTTCGTCTATTCATTGGCAGTAACGCCGCTGCTGTTCTCAGCTGTCGCGCACTATGCCGTCAATGAAAATTTCAGCGCCTTCACCGATATTGCAGGCCGTATTCAAGATGTGACGGGTAATTTTGGCAATACTGTGATGCTGTACATAGATTTGATTATTTTCTACGTCATTGCGTACATCATCATGTTCATCGGCTTCATTCTGTGCATCCTACCCGGCCTCTTTGTGATCGGCTACGTGAGCATCGCCCTCTACTACATGATTGCCCAATGGGGTATTCAAATCGGCGCGGCGAACGCGGCTTCCGGCGGCCAATACATGGGGCCACCTCCACAACAGGGCGGTTTCTCGTTCTAGTCTATTAAACACCTTTGTCTTTAATCGTTCACCTCTCGTCATATGTCCGGCGGGGGGTGGACGATTTTATTTGTTCTCGATCACCAGCGACTGCCCCACATATCGCCCTTCAGCATCCAACAATTCGCTGTTCTGATAACCACCATCCGCCAAAAACCGATACATCCCGATACTCAATTTCTGCGCCCCATCTAGGTCTAATTGGGCATGTGCCAGCACCTTATCCCCTTCACGCCAATACTCACCCGGCCAGAATGTCAGGTCGGTCTGGGCGATTTTTTCGTCATCAGCATCAAGCCCATGCACAAACGTGATGTACTGCATTCCGGCTTGGGCATTCGGCACGCGCCACACCAGCCATAATTCATCACCATCACGCCAGATGGATTCCAACACCACCCCATTGGCAAAACGGGCTTCGATTGCGGTTCGTGTCCCTGCCATACTCGGCAGCGGATTTTGCCAAATCTGATACACCCCTTCACCCGGGCGCAGGGCCAGCGTTTTATAGGGCTGTACCTCTGGTGTAATCGGCATCCGGCTGGCATCAATCGTCGGCGCTACCAACAATAACGTCGGTTCGGCGGGCACTACCCACACATGATCGGGGTTCACAAACCGCACCTCGCCTGCCCCATCCAGCAATACATCCCACACCGCCGGCTCATGGTCATACACCACCGAATCGCCCTCACTGACGACCAGCACCCCGTCGGCATCGGCCTCCCAAATTATCTGCCGCACCTCCAACAAATAACTCAGTGGCGTGCCAAATGCGCCCGTCGTATCATGCGTATTCAAAAATTGGAACAGCCCCACTGTGAGCCAAATCTGCAAAGCACCGATGACACTGAGGGCTACCCACACAACTGGATAGACGCGTCTATTTTTTAACAAGGCTATCCCCGCCCCCACCACAATAAACGCCGCCGGCATCATCGGGATAAAATAATGCGGCTGCACCGCTGTCCACGTATAAATATAGGCCGCCACCGGAACAATCAACCACACCAAGATCACCAGCAAAATGGGCCGTTGTGCCGATTTGCGCCATGCCACGACCATTAATCCAAACACCGCGACCAGCACCCCGATGGGCACAAGATTGAACACCCTATAAGCAGGCGGCATCGCATCCAGATAGCGTTGAAACTGATTCGCCCCGGTAAGCGAATGGATATTTTTACCCGCGACCGTAAACCACACATAATCGAGTGCCGTGCTGCGGACTTCACGCCGATTTTCGACCATCGTAATCGGGCCATCGCTGTTACTGCTGGTGCTGGTGGTGCTGCTATCACCGCCGGAATCGCTGCGGCTGCGTTCAAGGCTGTCGCGTATGGTGCTGACACTCAACAAATCATCTTGATACAAGCCGTAGGCAAACGGCATACACAGCCATACTGCCCCCGCGAATCCAAACCAGAATTCCCGCCGAATTTTGCGCCACCCCAACCCCACCATCACCAGTGAAATCGGGGCGAGAATCACCGCCGCAAAATGGATTTGGGCCGTAATCGCCAGCAGCGGTAAATGCCACAGTTGCGCCCACCGCTTCGGTTTGATTTCGACCAATCCCACCAGACCCGTCAGCAGTGTAGCGACCACAAATGGCGGCAGCATATCCTGTGCCCAAATTTTGCGCGAATAAATCACCGCCCAAGGGCTGACGGCATATAAAAACCCGGCCACCAGAGCCGCCTCGGCCCCAAAATAGCGCCGCGCCACCCGCCATGTCAGCGCCACCGCCACCACGTTGAGAAACCCGACAAACAGCGTCGCCAAAATCGGGTTGTTCCCAGCGACATACGGGATAGCAAGCAGATACACGTTAATCGGTGAGTTCGGAAACCCCACCGATGACCCAATCCCTAACACGGGCAAATCCTTACCCTGTGCCAAATTCAGCGCCAAACGCGACAGGGTGGCTTCATCCCGCTTAAATTCGGTGATACCGGGCGCATGGAGACGCAAAAACGCCGCCAGCAATAAGATGCCAACGGCGGTAATCCATTCCCAACGGCGCAGGGGGTGGCGATTCACCAAACGATTATTCCCCACCCTCTATTCATGATGTTCATCTTCAGCTTCAGCAAAGACCTGCCACGCCCCATGCAACCCTTCAACCGTGACACCATAATAGATGCGTGTCTGTCCATTTTGGCGCTGCGCCAAATCGTAGCGAATCTCATTGCCGCGTTCATAGCGTTTAATCAGGCCAATATCCCCGACCCAATGCACGCCACGCGGATCAAAAGTCTGGTTCTCATGCTCGGTGATGGCATAGTGCCACAGGCGACGGGCCGAAGCGCGGGTCACATTTCGCACCACACTGCCATTCCGCAAGTCGTGCATCGTGTGATAGAACTTGCCATTGCGCTCCTCCGTGCTGGCGATTTCAACCCCGGTCAGCGGCGGTGTTGCCCCACCTTCGGGTACTTCTACCGCCGAAAATTCGCCTGTCTGATGGGCTGTAACCTGAGGCAATACCATTGTTTCACTGGAGGGTGGCAAGCTAGACGACATAGCCGACATCGGCATATTCGACAGCATGGCCCGTTGCACCAACTGAACAATTTCGTCCCGTACCGCTAGGGAGGTTTCGGTTTCATCGCGCACATAAATCTTATTTTCATCAATCGCATATGGCACATCCGGCCCTCGCGGCACACGGATACGCACAATCGGGATGCCCTGACTTTCTTGCGCGTCTATTTCAACTTCCAGCTTGGGTGTAATCTTGCTGTCAATCTCGTCGTAAAGCTGATCAATTTCTTGGGCGATCTTTTCAACCCCAATCGGTTTTTTCTTGGGGTTCTCGTTACACCCGATATAGATGGTGCCGCCATTGGTATTCGCCATCGCGCAAACATCCGCCACGACGTTGTATAGATAGCCGTTGCGTTTTGCCATAAATTCATGGAACGCCTGCACGATACTGGGGCCTTCTTCACGCGCCGCCTGAATATGGTCATACGGGTCGCGTGTACTGCGATAGGGCCGCGTGCTGGCAAAATCGGTGCTTTGGAAAACCTGCAACAATGCGCCAAAACTGCGCTCCGGTAACGCGATTTCCGTAATGCGGTCGCCAATCCCCAAATTTTTACCCATACTGCGCGGGTCAGCATTCAAACGGTGTGCGTCTGACCCCTGAATACACCGCATCCGACGCGGATATTCCGGCTTAGACCCATCAAAAAAGCGGGCCGTCGTCACCCGTGTCCGTTTTTCAAGGTCGGTCACTTCCAGCGCATGGAGATAGGGGTCTTGCGTATAGGCGATTTTGGTCTGTCCTCCAAAATCGAAGCCGCGCATTGCCACCCCATTAGCCGAGTTGACGTGCGCCGCGATGACAATACCCCCACCCTCATTGATTAAACGATAGGCCGTCAGTACATCCGACGACGCACCGGTGGCGGGGTTGCCCTCGTCCATCGCATCCGGTGGAACGCGCATACTCAACAAAATATGTTCCAATTTGCGAATGGGGGTCTTGGGTGAAAAAACACCAATGATATGAAAGCCGAAGGTTGCCGTAAATTCAAAACCGGGCAAGACCAGCATCTTATCCAGCAAACGGTGATATTCATTCAGGCGGCGTATCTCGTCGGGTTCGGCCCGCCCCAACCGCTCCAAAAATTCGAGTTGTTCAATCTCCCGCATCATCTCGGCATACCCCCGCACCGAGTTGTGATCGGTGAAGGCGATAATATCGAGGCCGCGTAATTCGGCTTTGCGTAAAATATCCAGATAGGTAACGTTCGACTCTTGGTAATCCACCGAGCCGGGGGTATGCAGATGTAAATCCATCCGATACCATTTGTTCGTTTGTTTCGATCTTCCTGATGACACTACATTCTCTCCGCATCAATAATCTGACCTCGCCGATAATTTAGACACTGCGAGGCCAGATGTCAGAACTCAATTGCGGAAAGCATTACCCAATCAATCTAGTGAAATGAACGGCAAGTTGATCCGGTTCAAACGGTTTCACCAAAAATAGGTTGGCACCTGCTTCTTTGGCCTCACGCTCAACATCCCGTCCGGAGGCCATAACCACCGGCGTCGTCAAGAAATCGGTAGAGGCTCGCAGTTGGCGCACAAAATCCACCCCGGCAATATCAGCGAGGTAGTAATCTACTAGAAACACGTCCGGGCGGAATTCTTGGGCTTTTTGAAAAGCATCCAGTCCGCGTGGAACTACCATGACCTCAAAATCATCCATCTCCAATAGTTGTTTTAGGAGCGATGTAGTCGTCCGGTCATCATCCACAATCATTACTTTGGGCAACGCTATCCTCTCGCTTTCCCCGGCTCCAAAAGCTCTAGGCGTATAAATCAGTATGTCCAACATACTGACGATGAGATTCCGTATCACTACCTATTGGCTCTAGGGCCGCATGGAGCACATCATCCACCGTCTTTGCCAACACAAACTTCATGGCACTTCGCACCTCATCCGGCAGTTTTTCTAGTTCAGGCTTATTACGGGCCGGAAGAATCACCGTGTCTAAGCCAAGTCGGTGCGCCGCCAAAACTTTATCTTTGATGCCCCCGACTGGCAACACCAAACCATGTAAAGTAATCTCCCCCGTCATCGCCACATTACTGCGGGTCAATCGGCCTGTCGCCAATGAGGCCAGTGCCGCTGTAATAGCTACCCCAGCCGATGGGCCATCTTTGGGTTGTGCCCCGGCGGGTACATGCAAATGGATGTCATGCCCCTCAAAATAATTGGCTTTGACTCCCAACTCATCCGCCCTCGAACGCAGATAGCTAAAAGCCGCCCGCGCACTTTCTTGCATAACCTCACCCAAATGCCCCGTCAATTGGAAGCCGCTTCGCCCCGGCATCTCGGTGGCCTCGATAAACAACACGTCCCCACCCACCGAGGTAACGGCAAGTCCCGTTGCAACCCCCGGACGCATGACCCGTTGTTCAATCTCGGTGCGATACCCAAACGGCGGATGTCCCAATAAATCGTGGACTTTCTCGCGGGTCACCACCACCCGTTTTTCTTTGCCCTCCGCAATACGGGTCACCACCTTGCGGGCCGCCTTCCCGATTTGCCGTTCCAAATTACGTACCCCGGCTTCACGGGTATAGTCCTGAATAATCTCGACAATCGCATCATCTTTGAAGCTGATTTCTTCAGGAAACAGGCCATTTTCTTGAATCTGACGTGGCACAAGATACTGCTTGGCGATTTGCACCTTCTCACGCTCAGTATAGCCGCTGAGTTCAATAATCTCCATACGGTCAAGCAGAGGTGGCGGAATCGTATCAAGTTCGTTAGCTGTCGTGACGAAAATCGTTTCAGACAAATCGAACGCCACATCCAAATAGTGGTCGCGGAATTCATTGTTTTGTTCGGGGTCAAGCACTTCCAACAAGGCCGCTGCCGGGTCACCCCGGAAATCGTGACCGAGTTTATCAATCTCGTCCAGCATCATAATCGGGTTGCGTGTTTCGGCCCGACGCAGGGTTTGGATAATCCGCCCCGGCATTGCCCCCACATAGGTGCGGCGGAAACCCCGAATTTCGGCTTCATCGCGCACCCCGCCCAAACTCATCCGCACAAATTTTCGCCCCATCGCACGGGCAATCGAAGCCCCCAGCGACGTTTTACCAACGCCGGGTGGGCCAACAAAGCACAAAATCGCCCCTTCACGCCGACGTCGAATTTTGTCATCCCCCGTCAGCAGGGCCAATTGGTCAGCACGTTCTAGGCGGATTTTACGCACCGCCAAATATTCCAAAATACGCTCTTTGATGTCTTCGAGGTCATAATGATCCTCATCCAGAATCGTGCGTGCATGGGCAATATCCAGCTTGTCAACGGTGCGCTTATCCCACGGCAAATTGACCAGCCAATCCAGATAGGTACGAATCACGCCATATTCGGCTGCTGCGGTGGGCAGCTTCGCCAAACGGTCTAGTTCACGACGGGCCTCGCGTTCGGCTTCTTCCGACATGTGAATTTCGGCGATCTTCTGGCGGAACTCCTCAATTTCAAGGGTTTGTTCATCGCCTTCACCCAATTCGCGTTGAATGGCCTTCAGTTGTTCGCGCAGGAAATATTCGCGCTGCACCTTTTCCATCTCAGATTGGGCCTCGGTCTGAATTTTATGACCCAGTTCAAGGACTTCAAGCTCCTTGCTCATAATCTGCATCAGGCTGTGCAGTTTTTCGATCACGCTGTCCAGTTCCAGCAGCTTCTGTTGATCTTCAAGGTCAATGCGGATGTACGTCGCCACTGTATACACCAGTTGCAGCGGGTCATCCAAATTCAGTGCCGATGAAATCAACTCACCGGGGATGCTCGGGACAAGATCGGCCAAGCGCCCAAACTGCTCGACGATATTCCGCATCAAGGCTTCAACCTCAATGCTCTCCTCCAGCGCTTCAGGGGCTAAATCCACTTTGGCTTTAAGATAGGGTTCTTGGGTGGTATACGCCTCAATCCGAATCCGCGACAACCCCTGCACCAGTAGTCGAATCGTGCCATCGGGAGCGCGGAACAATCGGTGAATTTGGGCCAGCGTGCCAATCTTGTAAATCTCATCCGGCCCCGGCGTTTCTTGCATCGGGTCTTTGGCGGCAAACAATCCAATAATCCGCCCCGTCGTCGCAACTTCGTCCACCAAACGAATCGAGCGTGGTTGCCCCACCGTTAGGGGAATCGCCGTCTGCGGAAAAACCACAATGCCGCGTAAAGGCAAAATAGGAAGTTCGCTTGGGATAGGGGGAATTTCGTCGTCTTCGTCAGACGGTTCGTTATCGTCCTCAGGTGTTTTGACACTAATTTGACGTTTGGTTTCTTCTGACTTACTGGATTTGCCCGCCAAAAATGCGGCTTCCGGCCAGTCTGTAAGCTCAATTTCAACTAGTTCAACTAGGCGATCATGCCAAGTCTTTTTATCCATAGATTTTGTACTATCCTTGTGGCGTTAAAGCGACTTTAAACGCACGGTTGTTGTCGTGATGGGACAACCTATTCTTCATCGTTTTCATCTATGCGGACATTGATGATGTGAATTTGACGGTCTTGACGACGCGGAAGTTCTACCTGCAAAAAACCATCTCGATAATTTGCCTCAATCCGGCTGCGATCCACCGCCCATGGCAGCATCAATTCAACTCTAAACTCACCATGTCGAATTTCCAATTGGTGCAGCGACGGTTGGGGATGTTCATACTCCCGAACCCGCATTCCGCTAATCACCAAAAGGCGCTCATCAATCGTAATATGAAATTCGCCATCCCGCATCCCGGCGATCTCCACACACACGATAAGACAATCATTGGCTTCATATACATCGGTTGGGGGACGCCAAGCCGTCGGCTTTCCGCCGCGTCGTTGCACCAAGCTGTGGGTATAAACAGCCTCTAGTGTGGAAAGCAGTTTTGAAAATTCGTCATCTGGTTGACCAAAAAACATGCGAATCCCTTTTGGTAAAAGCCATTAAACTCATCATACCACACCGATATAGTGTACTCAAATAAGAGTTGCACAAGAAAAAGAGCCTAGCACGCCCCGAATTAACTACGGCGTTATAATAAATATAAGATTATGTTGTAGCGCCACAGGAGAGAGAGTTCAGTGACCAGCCAATTACAATTATACAAAGCGGTTGAAATGTTTAACGGGTTAACCAATGAACAGATCGAGGCGCTTATTGCCATCAGCCAACAAGAGGTCTATCAGGAAGATCAGATTATCTTCTCGCAGGATGATGAAGGCGACAAAATGTATATCATCCGCATCGGGCAGGTTGAAATTAGCGTCCAGAAAAATATCCACTCCCCCGCCGAAACCAAGATTTTTCTAGGGCAGGGTCAAATCTTTGGTGAGATTGCCTTAATTGACTATGGCAAGCGCTCCGCCACCGTCCGTGCCATGACCGAGGAAACAGTGGTAGACGCGATCCATCGGGATAGTTTCAATGAGCTTTGTCAATCGAGTACCGCCATTGGTTTTGTCGTCATGCGTAACCTCGCGATTGACCTGTCTTACAAATTACGCCACCAGAATCTACGTAATGCTGATCGTTAGGCAAAAGGAGCCGATGAGATGGTCTATAAAGTGAGCTACGTCGTACTTGGTGGTGCCCACCCCGGCGCAATTATCAATCAGTTTGATCAGCCGAAAGTGGGCGAGCATATAAAGATTGGCAAAAACACCTTCGAGATTGTCGAGGTCAATGAACTTATGCCCGCACGCGGCGATTTTGCCTTTCTTCACGCAACCGTTAAGCAGGTCGAGGGCAAATCCAAGAAAAAATAGCGCTGCCGCCCGGGGATATGTTTTTTTATTAAAACTTAGCTATGTGCTCCCCACACAACAACCCCTTAGGTTAGATTAAAGTTAGAATTAAGGTAGTTTTTCAGTTAACCCCCCAAACCGAGTTATCAACAGGTTATCAACAAGTTATCAACAGATAATCTGTTCTGTTGATAACTTTCTACGGCTATATCAAGCCATATCCCCAAGTATTGAGGAAGTTGCCTGTTCATAACTTTTTCAAACCTGTTGATAACCTGTTGATAACTTTCCTTTTCGCTTCTTACACAAACCTTAACTGTTGATAACCTGTTGATAACTCAAAAAGTTATGAACAGGTTATCAACAAGTTATCAACATGCTGATTTATCAATCAACATATCTAAAACCCACCCGATAAGCCATTTTAATAGCCATGTTATAAGGCGACAAAAAGTTATCAACAGGTTGCCTCCTCTCTACTACTACGACTATTTAAAAATAAAAATATAGAAGGAAAACTGTTGATAACTTTCGTACCGGACACCCACCCAAAAGTACAGTACAATTTTCGCGTCGCACTCAATTAAAAATTTTTCCAGTCAGGAATTACATGGCATATCACGAATATATTGGCAACCTCCACATGCATACCCCCTATTCCGATGGTGAGGCATGGCATTTCCAAATTGCCGACGCAGCAATTTCAACCAAACTCGACTTTGTGATTGTGACCGACCACAACATCTGGGTTGATGGCGTACAGGGTTATTTTGGTGACGAATCACGCGGTTACGTCTTGTTATTGACCGGCCAAGAAATTCACGACCGCACCCGCCTGCCCCAAGTCAATCACTGCTTAGTCTATAACGCCAAAGCCGAAATGAACCGTTACGCCCCCGACCCGCAGGCCCTCATCAAAGCGGTTAATCGTGCTGGCGGCATGACCTTTTTGGCCCACCCATTTGATAAAGGGGTAGATTGGCGTGAAGATGTCGAAGGCATCCCTTGGGTAGATTGGGATATTGAAGGTTATACTGGCCTCGAAATCTGGAACTACATGAGTTCTTTTAAGGCCGTCCTCGAAAACCCCGTAAAAAGTTTGCGGCGTTTGTTTTCACCCGAAGACGCGATTATTGGCCCGGATGAAGAAACCCTCGCCAAATGGGATCAATTATTGGCACAGGGCAAGCGCGTGGTCGGCATTGGCAATTCCGACGCACATGGCACACCCATGAAAATCGGCCCGATTACCCACATTGTTTTCCCCTACGACTTTTTGTTTAATTGTGTCAACACCCACATCTTGACCCAACACCCCCTCATAGGCGAAATGGAACACGACGCCGACATCATTTATCGAGCCTTAGCACGTGGCAGCGCCTTTATCAGCTATCGTATCCCCGGCGAGGCCAAAGGTTTTCGTTATTCCGCGCAAGGTGGACAGGGCGCATCGGCCCAAATGGGTGACACCATCCGCTTGGGGCATGGCGTAACTTTGCAAGTTCTGATGCCCATTCGCACCCACATCAAAATGATTTTTCGAGGACAGGTGGTTGCGGACGAAACCAATGTGGAAAATCTGACCTATGTCGCGTCCCAACCGGGAGCCTATCGGGTCGAGGTCTGGCGCGAATATAAGGGGATTGAACGCTGCTGGATTCTCAGCAACCCAATTTATGTCGAACCCAATATCGCGCCCATCGGGGTATCGGGTAGCTAGATTAGAAACAAAAAGGCAGGGTGTTTAATCCTGCCTAAGAATTTCCTAGATTCAGCACGGCGGCTTTAACCCCGTGTTTTATTACTTATTCTTCGTCGAGATTATCCAGATCGAGTGTTTCCACAAAATCCTTAAACAACCCCAACTTGTCATCTAATGCCGCGCCTTTTTCAGACGGGACATCGGGCTCATGCTCAACATCTTCTTCGGGGGTGACGGCAGCGGCGTCCATCACTTCGGGTTCAACGTAAATCGGCACCCGTGCGCGGACGGCCAATGCAATGGCATCACTGGGGCGAGAATCTACTTCGAGTTCCCGGCCATCCAATTCAATGACAATCTTGGCAAAGAAAATATCATCGGGGCGGCGGAGTTCAGTGACTACGACGCATTGAACTTCTGCTCCCATTTCGACGATCAATGATTTCAGAAGGTCATGGGTCAAGGGGCGCTTGTGTTGAACATCTTGAAGCTCGGTGGTAATGGCTTCTGCTTCGTATGGCCCAATCCAAATCGCTAGATACCGTTCGCTGCCTTCTTCTTTCAAAATGACCACACGATTCTGGGTCATCAAGCTCATTCTAATACAATCAATTTTGACCTCTACCATTCCTCAACTTCCTCATTCGATCCCAGCCAAAGGCTTTGTGTTGTCGTTGGGATTGTATTATTGGGGGATTTATCGGCTGAAGGGCTCCCCCAAAGGCCGGTGACATTTCGGACAAGCGCGAAATGCGAAGCGGAGTTGGCAATCCCCTGCACTTGAAAAAAGGCCAGACTCCAAATCACCAGCAGGCATTCAGAGATGGGTTTCGATGACTGCTGATTTCCACTGCCTTAACCGAGATGTCGGTTGCAAAGCATATGGTGTAGTATAGCACCGGGGCGAACAAATGCAAAACGTTCCAACCGCGTCTACTCGCTCCCAACTTTCAGTGTATAACAAGTTTGGCATGTTGAGGCCAGAATTTTTCCAAACCTCACCGCTTGCCCTATGTTTGCTTATCGTTTTCATGCCCGTCTAACTTTTCTTTCCCCACCTTCTGTAAAATCAAGCTATAAGGGTAAATAGTGTTATACGGAGTGCGGGTAAAGGCTGAAGCTGTTTAACGACAAAAGCTACCTAGAGGATAGTTTCGTAGGGGCGTACCCCGTGTGCACCCTTGTATGGTGTACGGGATGGCACAGGCCCGTCCTCCACAAAAACGTCCGTAGCGAAACATCAACCGCATCCATAATCCTCCCTAGTCCAATTCATTGGACTTTGCAGTGTTAGCCGCCGACTTTAGTCGGTGGGTGAAAATTAAAAACCTACTCTTGTAAAGGGCTTAGGGATGCAAAAAACCAAAAGACTTTATCAGCGGCTTTGGAAACGGCGTAACCGTTGGCAGCGGGCCGCCTTGATTTTGCTCATTTTGGGCATCTCCGGCATGGTTTATCTCTATCAATGGCTGTTTGTGGATCTGCCCGATGTGGATAACCTAGAAGCAGGCTTGGCCCTCCCCAGCACGCGCATCTATGATCGCAATGGCATCTTGTTATATGAAATCGTGGATTTGTACGGTGGTAGTCACAAAGCCGTTACCCTTGATGAAATGGCAAGCTGTCTGCCCGATGCCACCATCGCCACCGAGGACGCCAATTTTTATCACCACCCCGGCGTAGATATTGAAGGCATTGCCCGCGCCATGTGGATTAACATACGGGGTGGGGAAGTCCGGGCGGGTGGCAGCACCATAACCCAGCAGGTGGCCCGCAATTTGTTGTTGACCAAACAACCCAGCCAAGATCGCACTGTCCGCCGCAAACTCCGTGAGAGCATCTTAGCCATCCGTTTGAATATGGCCTATTCCCGCGAAGAAATCCTGACGCTCTATCTCAACCAAACCTACTATGGCAATCTAGCCTACGGGGTCGAAGCTGCCTCCCGCATCTATTTTGGCAAGTCGCCTGCTTCATTAAGCCTCGCAGAATGTGCAATGCTGGCGGGTCTGCCCCAATCCCCTGCCCTCTATAACCCGCTAGAGAATCCATCCATCGCCAAAGATCGCCAAACCATCGTGCTCGATCTGATGGTCAAACACGGCTACATCTCAAAATCCGAGGCGGCACAGGCCAAAAATGAGCCCCTTGATTACAGCGCCGGCACATTCGAAATTTTAGCTCCCCATTTTGTCGCCGCCGTCTGGACCCAGCTAGAGCGCAATTATGCCGACGATCTCTATACGGGTGGGTTAGAGGTCTACACCACCCTTGACCTCAATTGGCAGAACGCCGCCGAACGCATTGCCCGTCAGCATCTGGACGAACTCAATCATCCGGTAGATGGATCCCCGCCCAAAGATGTGCATAATGCGGCCCTCGTCGCCCTCGATCCCTACACCGGGCAAATTTTAGCCATGCTCGGTAGCCCCGATTATTTTGATGAGAACATAGATGGCAATGTCAACGCCGCGCTTGCCCCACGTCAACCGGGGTCGGCTCTTAAACCCTTCACCTATGCCGCCGCGTTTAATCCCGCCCTCGAAGAACCATTTACCCCTGCCACCATGCTGCTGGATGTCAAAACGCCCTTTGTCACCCGCCGCCTCGAAAGTTACACCCCGCTGAATTTCGGCCTCGCTGAACATGGCCCGGTGTTGATACGTGAGGCGCTGGCCTCCTCCTACAATATCCCAGCGGTTGAGGCCCTCAATGAAATCGGTGTTCAATCCCTAGTAACCCTCACCACCCGCCTCGGCATTTCGACCCTAACCGATTCCAGCCGTTTTGATTTGTCATTGACATTGGGGGGCGGTGAGGTGCGTTTGGTCGAATTAACCGCCGCCTATAGCGCCTTTGCCAATGGGGGTCAGCGTGTCGAGCCGAACTACATTCTTGAAATCCGCAACAGCGCAGGTGAAACCCTCTTCGAAGCCCAAACCCCCGCCCTCGGCAAACCCGAACTCGATCCGCGTGTGGCCTATCTAATCACCGACATTCTTGCCGATAACGAAGCCCGTATTCCGGCTTTTGGTTCGGTCAGTTCCCTCAATATTGGCCGACCCGCTGCCGCCAAAACAGGCACCACCACCGATTTCCGCGACAATTGGACAATGGGCTACACCCCGAATTTGGTGGTCGGCGTATGGGTGGGTAATGCCGACAACACCCCCATGACCAATGTGACGGGCATAACCGGGGCTGGGCCAATCTGGAATCAATTTATGCGGGAAGTATTGTATGGTCAGCCCGAATTGCAATTTGACCGCCCTGAAGGTCTTGTACGGGCCGAAATTTGCGCGACCTCCGGCTTGTTGCCAACCGAATACTGCCCCGTCCGTAAATGGGAGTGGTTTATCGAGGGGACTGTCCCCACCGACCCCGATAATTTCTATCAGCCCTTTGTGATTGACACCCGCACTGGATTGTTGGCAACCGACGACACCCCCGCCGAATTTCAACAGAAGCAGGTCTATTTGGTGTTGCCTCCCGAAGCGCGTGATTGGGCCGCCCGTGAGAACATCCCACCCCCGCCGGATTCCGCTATTCGTGTCGGCGCCGAACCCGAACGCCCTTTGCGGATGGCCTCCCCCGACCCCTATACCGTTTTTGCCCTGACGCCTCTGCTGCCCTTAGAAACCCAGCGCATCCGCCTATCGGTCATTGCCCCGCCCGAAACCACCTCCATCACCTATTGGATTGATGGCGCCCTAGTCCAATCCATTGACCAATCACCCTTTGATGTTTGGTGGTCTCTGCAACCCGGCGATCATCTGGTGTGGTCAACTGCCCAATTAGCTGATGGCAGCAGTTTGGAAAGCCAACCCATCGCCTTTCGGGTAGATTCCTATGTGCCACCCGAAGAACGCCCCTCTTCTGGGTCGGTCGAATAGGGACTGGCAACAAGTGCTTGCGGCCCGCCCTGTTTTGAGCATACAATCGCCGTAAGATAATGTTCTGGTGAATGGGTGATGGGCGATGGATCAACCGCAAAATCTACGCGACCCCGATGCGCTGGATGAGCTTGAAATAAGCGGCTTCTTGGCCGAACTTGTGGCGAATATCCGGCAGCAGGTCGAAGTTAGCAAACAGGAAATGTCTCTGTCTGGCCTCCATGCCCTGACCAGTATTCAACGCCGCCCGATAGCCCTCTCCAGCGTCTTGCGTTATGACCGGGGACTGTCCCTCACGGTTGAACTCAAGCGCCAATCCTATCGCGGCAAGACTTTGATTGACCGCTATGACCCAGTGGAGCAGGCCCATCTTTTTGAAAATTTGGGGGTGCAGGCCCTCTCCGTCGCCACCAACCCTCTCTATTATCAAGGCGAAATTCACCACCTGACATTGGTCTCGCAAGAAACGCGCATCCCCATCATCCGCAACGACTTCGTATTTGACCCCTATCAGGTGTATGAAGCCCGTGCCGCCGGAGCCGATGCCGTGATTTTGATTGCGGCCCTTTTGGGTGAGAATCGTTTATGGGACTTGGTCTCGATTGCCCAGCGCCTCCGCATGACCCCTGTGGTACAGGTACAAAATGAGCAGGAATTGGCCCGCACCCTAAAATCCGACCCGCTGGTGATTGCCATTAGCAACGTCGACTGGCGCACCCTAGAGGTAGATTTAAGCCGCACTACCCGCCTCTGTCCCCAAATCCCAAGCCACATTGTTGTAGTCAGCATGGGCGGGATTCGCACCCCCGAAGACATGGCGCTGGTTGCCGAGTCCGGCCTTGATGGGGTTCTCGTAGGTGAAGGGCTGCTCGGTGTCCCCAACCCCGAGGAAGCCATCCAGACTCTTTTTTCGCTAGTAAATCCCGATAACAGAGCGATTCGATGATGAAAAAATTTGCCTTTTGCCTGATCGCGGCACTCTTAGCCTTAGCCGCTTGTACCGATAACAATAACCCCACGCCGAACGCCGACGGCCCGATTTTGGTGAGCGCCAACGATATGCCCAAAATTCTGGTGACGGTGCAGTTTACCGCCACCTCGCCTGTCGCCGATCAGCTTCCCACTGCAACGATTGACCTCTCCTTCCCGACCGAAACGCCTGAACCCCCCGAACCGACCTCGACCCCCACGCCCTATGTCGGGGTCTATGTCGGCCCCCAGTCCAGCGGCACACCCATTGCGGGCAGCGTGGATCCAATCTTGCCGGGGAATTTACCGGGGGCGACCGTTCCCGTTTTTCTGGGTGCCCCCACTGCCCAAACCATTCCAATCGGCCCGGTACTCTTAACCCCCACCCTTGCCGTCGCTGGCCCGGTCAATTGTTCAGTCCAGCCTGCCGCCTCATTTATCAATGCCTATGGGCGCGATCCCAATGTACAGCAGCGTTTGGGCTGTCCGCGTGATGCAGGTTATCAACTCTCACTGGTCTATGAACCTTTCGAGCGTGGCATCATGTTCTGGCGCGATTCCAAAGAAATCTATGCCCTGCAAACCCAAGACCGCCGCTACTACCGCGTGATGGACACATGGGCCGAGGGCCAAGCCGAAAGCGACCCTGCCTTTGTCCCCCCCGCCGAAAATCTGCGTCAGCCGATTCGTGGTTTTGGCCTAGCGTGGCGCTCCAATGAACCCCTCCGTACTTCTATCGGTTGGGCCACACAGGGCGAGACAGGCTATTCAAGTTATTGGCAAGATTTTGAACGGGGCTTCATGATTGTCGGCGGTGATGGTCAGGTCTATGCCTTTGTACCGACCGATGGCAACGGCGGCACTTTCGACGGTCCCCTTGCCCCATAAAAAAGCCCCTCTCCGAGAAATTGAGGAGGGGTTTGGGTACGCCTCACAGGTCATTTTTGCAACTTCCCCTGAAGGTGATCGGGTGCAAAGTTTGGTTTCAAACGCAGGCCGTTTTCAATCGTAGGGGCAAGGCTCAGACTTGCCCGCCTTTGTACTTCGCAACTATTTCAGGCTGATTTCGCTCCCCAGTCGGTGGGTCGCCATTGAGAACCCGCCTATGTGACGGGTTGGGGTGGGGATATTCTGATTTCAGCGCGGTGGATTTATCCCCGCGTCAAAACGGCAGATAATCTCGCGGATTTTGTGGCACACCAGCGGCATCCCGGATTTCAAAATGCAGATGCGGCCCGGTGGAATTACCACTACTCCCCACATTCCCGATATGCTGCCCCGGCTCAACCACTTGCCCGCAATAGACAAAATCGCCGGTGAGATGGGCATATAGGCTCATAACCGCCCCATGTGCGATCACCACACTCCACCCATAGCCCCAATCACTCCACCCTGCAAAGATGACCGTCCCGCCGCCAACTGCTTTGACGGGTGTCCCAGTCACGGCGGAAAGATCAAGGCCGCGATGTGACCATGAAAAATCGGTGGTCAACACATAGCCGGAAACGGGTTTAAAAATCGGTGCGGTGCCATTATAGACTTCTTGCACGCCACACGATCCCGACTGACCGACGCCAAATTTCGCCGTTCCCATATAAACCCCACCTGCCGTCAATTCCGCTGTCGTCGAAGCCCCACCCGCTGGCGTCCAATAAATCGGCTCTTTCGAACCAATCCCCCCCGGAATCGCCACTTCTAAGCCGACGGGCAAAACGTTTTCCGGTAGCGAACCGTGCAGTTGGTTATAGTCAGAGTCAATAATGGCATACGGCTCAACTTGATATTTCTCAGCAAGGGCTTGAATGCTAATTGGTTCAAGTATCCGTTCAATCGCCCCTTCAACGGGCAAAATATTCAGCACCAAACCCGGTTGCATCGCATTGACGAAAAACCGATCATTCGACCAGATAATCGTCTCAATGCTGATACGGTATTTATCGGCGATGCCCTGCAAATTGTCGCCGCGCTGCACCACATGTTGGATGACCCCCGCCCGTTCAAGGTCGCGGTTAATGGTATAGGCTTCCGGCTCAAGCCCGATGCCGCCATTCCCAACATTGGCGTTAACCGACACATCCACCCCTTGTGCCACCGAGGTCGCCACCAATTCCGAATCGGCGGTCGGCACTTGTGTCAGGGTGGGCGATGGCGTAATCGAAGGCGTGGGCGAAGGGGTTGGCGTCGGTAATTCCAATGTTGCCGTCGCGGTAGGCGTACTCGTGGGGCGATCCCCAATCCGCTGTGGGTCTTGGCCCATTTGGGTGATGACCAAAAAGGCGGCAATCACCATCACCGCCACTGCCATCAACAAGATGCCCCCACCCAGTTTGTTTTTTGAGGTGTTATTGATATTGCTGGTATTCATGGTTTATAGACTAATCGTATACACCGGGTCCATCGGCTGGAAACTGCCATCGCGGATTTCAAAATGCAGATGGGGGCCAGTGGTACGTCCGGTCATCCCAATCGTGCCAATCGCCTGCCCCTGTGATACCGATTGACCACAGCTTACACTGTAGCTGTCCATATGAGCATACAGGGTATAGCTGCTGCCATGTGCAATAACCACGACCTTGCCATAGCCATATTGATTCCACCCGGCAAAGATAACCGTACCGCTGCCTGCTGCCACGATAGTTGTTCCAACGGGTGCGGCAAGGTCAACCGCTGTATGAGAGGCGGAGAAGCCCTGCCAAAAGTCGTAATTCGCCACTGGTTTTTGTACGGGGAAACCCGTCGTACTAACCTGTGCGTTGCATCCCCACAGGCCGCTGTTGGCAACCCCACCTGCGACTGAACTGCCTGTGCCGTCGCCTGCCACGATCGGCGCGGGTTCCCATATATTGCAATCGCCGCCATTGCCACCGGGGACAAGCACGCTCACCCCTTCAACCAACATGCTCTCGGCGGTCGCCCCTAGCAATTGGGTGTTATAAGCCGAATCAATGATCGCGGCGGGGTCTACCTTAGTTGCTTCAGCTAATGCTTTAATCGTGATGGGTTCGCGCACTTTGGCAAAAACGCCGTCAGTGGGTGGAATCAGGATTTCGGCATTCACACGTGGCGGGCTAACCTTGCTGCGGTCATTCGACCAGATAATCGTGCAGACATCTTCCAGATTGAATTTTTTGGTGATGCCATCCAGTGTATCGCCTTGTTGAATCACATAACTCGTAAACCCGCGTTCACCCGACCCCACCTGAAACGTAAACGGCTGGTTGTCACGTCCAATCGCTGACCCAAAATCCGCCGAGCTAGGCACAGGGGTCAACAATGAAACGGCCTGTTCATCCGGTGCGGCAGTAACGCGAATTGGATTCCCCACATTTTGGTCGGGTGGATTGTCAACTGGGTTTTCAACATCGGGGGTCAAGGAAGGTCGAATAATCACCAGCGGCGCATCTTTGGTCGAATTCTGATGATTCTCATCCGTATTGTTAGCCTCGTCTTGATTACCGAGAAAGATAATCAACCCGGCTGCCATCGTCAAGAGCAGGGCCGCCAACAAAATAGACCCGCCCAGATACCGCTGCCAACCTGCTTCATATTGAGTGGTCGGATGCGGCGCGGTTGCCGAGGGCGATGTATCGCTAATATTGACCGGCGGTTCTTCGGCGGCCAATTGCTGAAACAGCCGCTGCGAATCTTCGGGAAGACGATTTTGATCTGTCATAACTGTAAAACTTCCTTACACCAAATTCCGATGCTTCACTTCCCCTTGCTCGTTTAGAGATGGCTAGGGGAGATTTATTGGTAAGCGCATGAACAATCAGGATTGGAACGGTGTGCGCCCGTTTTTGTAGGGACACAACACGTTGTGCCCGTAAATAAACCCTGCCTTAAAGTCGGGGCGAAGTCTAGCGCGATGCAATCTCGCTTTCCAGCGGCGTCTCACCTACGCTTGCCACACAGCCCACGCGGATGCTGACTGGTTTAACAGGTCGCGTGCCGTTTGTAAAGCGTTTTCTGCCTCACGTACCACATCCAGTGGCACAACCCCCCGGTCAATCTGACATTCCTGCTCCCACAAATCCGCCGCACGGGCCAGTTCAGCAATCGCACTGTTCAGCGCATCCCGAATAGCAACACTTTGCGGATATTGATCGGCCTCTTTTTTCGTCAGAAAAAATGGCTCCGGCACGCTGATAATTTCCCCACAGTTGACCGTCTCCCCAAACAACACCCGATCCCACACATCGGCGGCGTGCAGTTGGGCCTGTTGTGCTTGGCTAATTTGCCCCCCCATGCGGTCATGCAAATCGGCTTCTGTGTTGGAATCCAACAATCCGCACCCGCATGTTGTTACCATGAACAGGCTGCTCAGCACCAATAGTCGCAATTTCTGAATCATCATCCACCTGTTCTCTGATAGACGATATAGACGGTTCATATACATTTCCGATGAATTTTCATTAGACTAAAGATGGTCGGGTCTTTTGAGTCTGGAGTTTATTAAATATGAATCTAAATCGTTTTACCACCAAAGCGCAAGAGGCAGTGATTGCTGCTCAACGCCTTGCCGAACAAGAAAACCATGCTGAAATGGATGTGCCTCATCTGTTGGCGGCCCTCTTACAGCAGTCCGATGGTGTTGTACCCCAACTCATTAGCAAAATTGGCGCTCGGCCCACTGTCGTCCTAAATGATGTCAAAAATCTGCTCGCCAGCAAGTCCAAAGTGTATGGCGCGGCGGATGTCCACATGAGCAAAGCCGCCGTCGAGAGCCTACGCGAAGCCGAAAAACAAGCCGGCAAGCTGCACGACGACTATGTTAGCACCGAACATCTCCTACTGGCCCTCTTAAACAACAAGGTCGCAGGCGATCTGCTATCCCGTCATGGTATTGACGACAAGGCCACCCTCAAAGCCCTCAGTGAAATTCGCGGGGGTCAGCGCGTTACGTCCCAAGACCCCGAAAGCACCTACGCCAGTCTGGAAAAATATGGCCGCGACCTGACCAAAGACGCCGCGCAGGGCCGACTTGACCCCGTCATCGGGCGTGATGATGAAATCCGTCGCGTCGTGCATGTCCTCTCTCGCCGCACCAAAAATAATCCCGTACTCATTGGCGAGGCCGGGGTTGGCAAAACCGCCATTGTCGAAGGTTTGGCCCAGCGCATCATCAAAGGCGATGTGCCGGAGGGCCTAAAAAATAAACGGGTCATTCAACTCGATATGGCCTCCCTCGTGGCGGGAGCGAAATATCGTGGCGAATTTGAAGAACGCCTCAAAGCCGTTTTGAAAGAGGTCAGCGAATCGGACGGCGAGATTATCCTATTTATGGACGAACTACACACGATTGTCGGTGCAGGTGCGGCGGAAGGCGCAATGGACGCGGGCAACATCCTGAAGCCGATGTTGGCACGCGGTGAACTGCGGGCCATTGGCGCGACCACCCTCGACGAATATCGCAAATATATCGAAAAAGATTCCGCCCTCGAACGCCGTTTCCAGCCCGTCTATGTAGATCAGCCCTCTGTCGAAGATACCATTAGCATCCTGCGTGGCCTGAAAGAACGTTATGAAGTCCATCACGGGGTGCGTATTCAGGACAATGCCGTCATTGCTGCCGCTGTCCTCAGCAATCGCTACATCCCCGACCGCCAACTGCCCGACAAGGCTATTGACCTCATTGACGAAGCGGCCTCCCGTCTCCGCATGGAAATTGATTCCCGCCCCGCCCCCCTCGACGCCATAGAACGTGCCGTGATGCAGTTGGAAATTGAGCGTGAGGCGTTGCGAAAAGAGCGCGATAAGGCCAGTAAGGAACGCCTCGGCAAAATTGAGGAAGAACTCGCCGATGCCAAAGAAGAAGCGCGTGCATTGCAGGCCCGTTGGCAGCGCGAAAAAGATGCCATCGCCGCCATCCGCCAAGCCAAAAGCCAACTCGATGAATCGCGTGTCGCCCTTGAAAAAGCCGAACGACGGGGCGAACTAGAAGTAGCGGCCCGTCTGCAATATGGCGACATCCCCCGCTTCGAGCAGCAATTGGCCGATGCCGAAGCTGATCTCCAACAGTTGCAGCAAGAAGGCGGTGCAATGCTCAAAGAAGAAGTGGATGCCGATGAAATTGCCGCTGTGGTCGGTCAATGGACAGGTATCCCCGTCAACAAACTACTCGAAGGCGAAGTCGAAAAGCTGCTCCGTATGGAAGACCGTTTGCAGCAGCGCGTAGTCGGTCAAGACGACGCCCTACGGAGTGTCAGCAATGCCGTGCGCCGCAGTCGGGCCGGTCTGCAAGACCCCAACCGCCCCATTGGAACATTTTTATTCTTAGGGCCGACGGGTGTCGGTAAAACTGAATTGGGGCGGGCGCTGGCGGAATTCCTATTCGACACCGAAGAAGCCGTTGTGCGTATTGACATGAGCGAGTATCAGGAAAAACACAGCACGGCCCGTCTCATCGGCGCTCCCCCCGGCTACATCGGCTATGACGAAGGCGGGCAATTGACCGAAGCCGTGCGCCGTCGTCCCTATGCGGTGGTGCTGTTTTATGAAGTCGAAAAGGCCCACCATGAAGTATTTGATATTCTGTTGCAAGTATTGGATGATGGTCGCCTCACCGATGGGCAGGGGCGCACCGTCAATTTCAAAAACACCGTGATTATCATGACCAGCAATGTCGGCAGTCCGATTATCAAACAAATGGCCGGTCGTGATGAAGAAGAAATCCGCCATGCCGTCATGAGCGAACTCGATCGCACCCTACGGCCCGAATTTCTGAACCGCATTGATGAGGTGATCTTGTTCCACAGCTTGGAGCGCGAACACATCAAACGAATTGTGGATATTCAACTGCGCCGCCTGCAACAATTACTGGCGGATCGGCGGATCACCATCGCCCTGACCGAAAACGCCAAAGACTATCTGGCCGATATTGGTTATGACCCGGTGTTTGGGGCGCGACCTCTCAAGCGTGTCATTCAGCGCGAAATCCAAGACCCGCTGGCCCGTGCCATTTTGGAAGGCCGGGTGCGCGAAGGTGAACACATTCTAGTGGATGCCGACGATCAAGGCGTTTTGTTTGATGAGGTAATCGAAGGGGACTCCTTCTAAATTGCCAATCGGGGCCGAGGGGTAAGGTTGGACTTGTGCGACATCCTCTGAGACATGCCCCTGCGATTGAAATCGGCCTCGTAGGGGCGATGACCCGCCCTGCCTTTGAAACTTTGGAAAAAACCTACCCATGAGAAGGGTCGGGGGGGGGGGAGGTTGGGTTTTTCGACACTCTCAGACTTGCCTGCCCTGTCCCTCTTTTTTGACCCTTTTAGGCCATTTATCCATTCAAACTAAAAAAACTACGTTAGTGGCCTCAAAAATGGGGTATGCTCTAAAGAGTATTCTATTTTGCTACTAAGGGTTTGCTTCGCGTGTCCCAATCAAATGATTTAGAACGCGAACGCCGTTTGAGACAGCAGCTTGAGGCTGAGTTACAAGCAAATGAAGCACGTTATCAGGCTCTAGTCCAAAAATCGCAGCGTCAAGTTTTGGAATTATTGCTGTTAGATCGGGTTCGGACTGCGCTCGCCCTAGAACTGGACTTGTCCCACATCTTTCACAAGGTCGTGGAGGCGATTGCTGATACTTTCGGTTATGCCTATGTGAGCATCTATCTGCTTGAAGGTGATGTACTGGTTCTCCAGCATCAGGTCGGCTATGACCATGTGATCTCCCATATTCCGATAAACGTTGGCATTTCAGGTCGGGTCGTTCGGACAGGCCGGCCTTTTCTACTGGAAGATGTATCTACTGACCCGGATTTCCTCGCTGCCGTTGAGGGGCTTATTTCTAACCTCATTGTTCCGCTTTTTAATCAAGGCAAGGTGGTGGGCACGATTTCAATAGAAAGCCGCCAATCACCTTTAACCGAAGCTGATTTGAAAATCATGATGGCCTTAAGCGATCATGTCAGTATGGCAATCTACCGCGCCCAGCTTTACAACATCATTGATGAAAATGAAAAACGCCTGACTGCCCTACTCGAAAACAGCCTCGACTTGCTGGTCTTGCTCGACGTAGAAGGCAATATCCTCTATCAAAATCAGGCCATACTCCGCACCCTCGGCTATCATCCTGCGGAAATCATCGGAACGAGCATCCTAGAGTATGTTCATCCAGATGATATCCCACTTGCCGTCCAGTTGTTCCGGGATGTGGTGAAGTCAGATGACCAGATTGTCCTAACCGAAGTGCGTTTTCGACATAAAGATGGCAGCTATCGGTGGTTGGAGGCAGCGGGTAGTAATGCGCTCCATGTCCCCGGTGTGAATGCTCTCGTCGGAAATTACCGCGACATCACCGAACGCAAGCAAAATGAAGAATTTCTGCGCCAACGTGAAGAACAATTTCGCATGTTGTTCGAATATGCCCCCATTGGCATGGCCCTATTGACGCCTGCGGGTCATTTTTTGCGTATCAATCAGGCCTTTTGTGACACGGTGGGCTATACCCAAGACGAAATGCTGAACATGGCCTTCCAAGAAATTACCCATCCCGAGGACCTCCAGCTTCATATTGAGCCGGATGAACGCCTGCTGCATGGCGACATTACCCACTATCAGCTCGAAAAACGTTATATCCACAAATTGGGCCATATCATCCACGTATTATTGGATGTCGGCCTCATTCGGGATGCCCAAAACCAGCCCCAGCATTTTATCAGTCAAGTGGTGGACATCACCGAACGCAAAAAAGCCGAGACGCTCTCGTTTGAAATCGCCGTCGAAAAGTTACGCATTCAATTATTAGCGGAATTTATCCGTAACGTCTCACACGACTTTAGAACCCCGCTTTCGGTCATCAATACCCATCTATATTTGCTGCGTCACAATGATGTGGCCGACAAACGCCTCGAACGTCTTGATATGGTCGAAAGGCAGGCTGCGCGTTTGGGGCGCTTAATCGAGGGGTTATTAAAGATGACCCGCCTCGATACTGAAGTAGCTTTTTCTTTTCAACAGCTTGACCCTAATCATATCGTGCGAGAAGCGCTCGATCGGGTACAAACGCAAATTTTCAAAAAGCAGCATAGCATCCATCTCGAATTGCACGCTTCGCCGCCGTTGCTCTGGGGCGACCCTATAGAACTAAATAATGCCCTCACCGAAATTCTAGAAAATGCCGCCCAATTTACCCCACCTGAGGGCACAATCACTGTCCGCACCTCGATTTGGCAAGAATCAGTCATCTTGGAGATTGAAGATACGGGTGTTGGTATACCTGCCAACGAAATTCCATTTATTTTTGAACGCTTCTATCGGGTAGATAAAGAACGCCCAACTGACCGGGGTGGCATTGGTTTGGGCTTATCAATTGCTCAGAAGATTGTTCAGGCCCACAAAGGGTTTATTGAAGTCGAAAGCACCGTCGGACAAGGCAGTATTTTTAGAATTCTCCTGCCCCTACAATTTCCCGATGCTTCAAGCTCCATTGTCCACTAACAGCCCCATCCCTCAAGTAATGCGGCTAATTATTTCTCCCCTCTCCATGCTGGGGAGGTCTTTTTGAAAATGGGTAGTTTCTACGCCAGCGACTGAAGCTACTCTGTTGCGAAGTGCTAATGCGGGCAAATCTGGCACATGGCCCTAAAACGGCCTCGTAGGGGCGTGGTCGGTGACCCGCTGAAGCCGATTGGGGAGGGTAAAACCGCATGGATAAGTCTCCCCAGTCCAATTTATTGGACTTTGCGACGATAGCCGCCGACTTCAGTCGGTGGTGTCAAAATGAAAAACCTACCCTTATCGCCGACTAACGAGCCTTCAAGCTGTTAATCATTTCGCGTGCCTGCGTAAATTGACTGCTGGCCGTGTTCGCCGGAACAACCCCTTGCTGCAATGCCGTCTGCGGATTGCGTGTGCAGTTGGCGATAAACAGATCAACCGACTGCTTCAGCGAATTTAGGCCGCTGTTCACCAGCACAACCGCCTGATCCAAAAGCGCGTCACCACTCTGGTCAGCGGGCAAGGCATACGGCGCATCCACCACCGGCGGATTATTGCAGTCTGCAAAACCTGTGGTCTGGATACTGGCATAGCGTGCCAACAGATCATTCAGTCCAAATTCGGCGCTGTTGAGCAGTGCTTCAAGCGCGAGGATGTGGGTGGTATAGTCCACATTCGGCAGTGGAGTTGCATTGACATCTGGCACAGATGTGGCGACAGGTAGCGGCGTCGCACCCCCGGCAGATCCACTCGACCCATCCGACGGAATAGCGCAACAGAACTCAGGGTCGCGGGTTGGGACGGGGTTATTGGTGACGGTATTCATGGAATCTTGCAGCGCGTCCAAACTGGCAAGAATAGTATTGAGGCGCTCCGAATTACTGATCGAATCACTCACACCGGGGGGCAGTGGGTTGTTGGGTCGGCAAAATTCATCCCACTGGGTAAAGCTAATGTCCAGAATGCTCAGGGCATACTGATAACGTTCGCTCAAAAGTGTTGCAATATCAGGATAGGTATAGCGGTCAACGTTTCCCAAAACCATTGGGCGGGGGCGATTAAAAGTGCGGTTACAGTCCAACGTGCCGCCTTCGGTGCCAATCTTGCCCCATTCTTCTTTGAGAGCATCCGCGTCTTGCCGAATTTCAAAAAGGCTCGCGGTAACTTGCTGGATAAGGGCTTGGCGATTGGATGCAGTATAGACCGTCTTTTGTTCTTCTTTTTCTAGCACCCCCGATTGAACAGCGATATTCCCCGCAATCAACCCGATGAGCGAAAGAAATAGCAAAATCCGCACCATTTTTAATGGGCTTCCGCCAGTTGGAGTAGCCTTCGCGGTCATCTCAATAGCGCGAAATTCAGTTAGGGCTTTTTTCGCCTCTTCCTTGACCCGCTTGTTTTCGTCATTTTCATAGACTTTTGCCAATGCCGGAATGACCGACGGGTCGCCTAATTTCGCCAATCCCTGCACCGCTTGTTGGCGTTTTTTGGCCTTTTCATCTTTCAGTTGGGTGACCAGTTCTTGTAAAGAAGGATTCGCCATCGCCCCCGTATCCTGCAAATTACCATAATTCAATGAGCGTTCGTCATATTTATCATATTGGTCATATCCTCACCCCCGCTTTATGCCCCCTCGCCAATTCGGAGAGGGGGTTGGGGGGTGAGGTCGCATTGCGGCACCAAGTTTATTCGGTGATTGTGAAGGTACACGTCCCCACATCTTCCGTGTTGGCAGTGCCCGGCCCGAAATCCGCAAGGCCATCATTGACCACCTTCGACCATGTGGCCTGATATTCGACCTCATATTCGCCGGGTTCAAGTTGACCCAGCGGCACATACCAATAGACTGTCCAGTTATTGTTATTTCGGGCATCGCGCCGCATCTGAGTGGCGTATTCCTGCCAATTTTGCAGGCGTGATCCGTTAACCGTCACGTTATAATCCACCGCCGCGATGTGATCCGCCATCAATTCTGGCCGCGTCACAAACCAGCTCCAATACAGGCTGACCGTCTGGTCGCTTCGGGCACTACGCGGGAACAGGCTCATCGCTTTGCCGTTATAGACATCGCAGTAGGCCCAGATATTGACCTCGCTGATGTCGGCGGGTGGCGTCCCTGTATTAAACACAATCGGCGTACCCGAAACTTCTGCGGTAGCAAATGGCGCGGGGCTGCCAATCGTGACCCCGATTGTCGGTGTTGGGCCAACCGTTGGAATTGCCGCATCCGTTTGAATCAACCGACCCAGTATCCAGCCTTCACGAATCGTGCCGTCTTCCTCAACCAGCCGCACGCGATACCATTCTTCCCGTGCCGCGCTTTCATCCGATTCCAAAACATCCACCACCGTGCCAGACTCCACCCGTGTCACTTCGGGATATTCACGCCCCGGCCCTTCGCGCACAATCACCCGCGCTTCACTGGAAGATACCGTTCCTTTGGGCGGTGCGGTCGGCGTGGCGGTGACAGTCGGCGATGGCGTAATTGGTGTAGGGGTATCACTCGCGGTCGGGGTGGTACTCGGCGTAAACGTCATACTCGGCGTCAAAGTGGCCGTGTATTGGGGCGTCTGCGAAATAAATGGGGGTTGCAGGGTGTTTTCGATCACGACTTCGGGCACGGTCGGCGGCGCTTCTTCTGGCTCTGGGTCACACGCAGCCAAAATCAACGCGATACTTACAATCAATCCCGATGCCAACACCCAACGGAGTTGCTTTAACAGCATTTTGCTTCCAAAACCTCCGATACAAAGTTTTCTAAACCGATCACGTATTTCAATGCCCCCGCAACATTGTATCACCACTACGCCCTGCCACGCCAAATAGCATTCCCGCCAGCAAAATTTCCGCCCCCACAATCGTCCATGCCGCCCCCCTAATCCCATATTCCCCAATCAGCCACAGCCCCAATATCCCCTGCATAATCAGCGCCAGCCCTGTCACCCCATTCACCCACCATTCTCGCTGATACGCATACAACCGTAGGGTAATGAGTCCGCGCACTCCCCCCGGCAATATCGCCCACGCCAAAATGACCAATGCCGCGCCTGCCTGCTCAAAATGCCCACCAAATACGAACCGGACAAACGGCCTACCCGCGATGAATGCCATCCCGCCGACCCCCACGCCATACATCACCAAATATAGGGCCGCCTGTCGGAACACCCGCCGCATCTTATCCGGTTGATTGACCAGCGCCGCCAGCATCGGGAACAACGCACCAAATGCCGCATTGGGCAGCATCCGGCCCGCCTCCACCACCCGATTCGCCGCCGCATACCATCCCACCGCCTCATTCCCGACCTGCCCCTGCAAAATCAAAATCACCATTCGCAGTTGCAATGTTGCCAACACCCCCGCCACCATAAACGGCCATGCCTTTTTCAAAATGGCGATGGTATCAATGGGCTCCTTGCTTGCTTTGGCGGGTATTTCCTCCCCCTCGCCACCTTGGAGAGGGGGTTGGGGGGTGAGGTTGATTTTTCTCCATATCCCCCACGTCGCCGCCAATTGAACCCCATCCGCCGCGACGATCACCGCCAGCAATTCCACCACCGAACCATCCATCACCACCACGATGACCGCCCCGACCACCTGCAACGCCAGATAGCCCACATTCAAAATCAAAATCGGCCACATCATTTCCCATGCCCGAAAAACTGCCGTATAGCTGGCAAACAACGCATCAATCAGCGCCAAAAATATCCCGATACGTAATCCGTCAATAAGTTGGGCATCGTCGCTCAAAAACGGCGCAAAAACCCACACCGCCACAATCACCCCCCCGCCGATGATCCACCGTAACCGATGGGTCATCGTTAAATATTGCTGTGCCTCATGCCGATGCCGCGCCACATTCCGCGTAATCAACGTGCCAATGCCAAACTCGGTCAGCAGCGACAACGGCAGTACCCACGCCATAATCGCCGCATATCGCCCCAACGCCGCATCCCCCAACCCCCTTGCGATAAGCACCGTGAGGCCGAATGCCAATAGCGCGGTCAGGCCATTGTTGGCAAACAAAATGAGGGTATTATGTGAAAGGCGTCGTTCGGCAAACATAACTACACCGCATCAGCCAATTTTTGTTATGATGAAATAAGCGGGTTGCATAGTGTTTTTCAGTTTAGATTCAGCACGGTGGCTTTAGCCCCGTGTTTGAAAGGGTATTTTGCATGACAGACATTCTTTTTGGGCAAAGTTATTATCTCCGCTTCGACCCCAAACTCTACGCGGCGATGCAGCCCTATCCGCCATTGGGAACATTATTCGCTGCCAGCTACATGCGTGAGGCGGGTTATCAAGTCGCCCTATTTGATGCGATGTTGGCCGAATCTGAAAATGAATGGGCCGCCGCCCTAGATCGCTACCATCCACAATTTGCCGTCTTGTTCGAGGATAATTTTAACTATCTCAGCAAAATGTGCTTGTTGAATATGCGCGAAGCCGCCTTCAACATGACCCGCATGGCAAAAGAACGCGGCATTCCGGTCATCATCTGCGGTGCGGATGCCACCGACCACTACGAAAATTATTTGCAGCACGGCGCGGATTATGTCATTCGTGGTGAGGGTGAACTCACCCTGCATGAATTGATGGACATGCTGACGGGCAAAAAATCCATTAGCCCCGCCGACATTCAAGGCTTGGCCTATCTGGATGCCGATGCCAAACCAGTGACCACCCTCCCGCGTGCCGTCATCAAAAATCTGGATGAACTCCCCATGCCTGCGTGGGAATTGGTGGATGTCGAAAAATACCGCCGCCTCTGGGTCGAACGACACGGTTATTACAGCATCAACATGGTCACCACACGCGGTTGCCCCTATCACTGCAATTGGTGTGCTAAGCCGATTTGGGGACAACGCTACAACGTCCGTTCGGCCCAAAACGTCGCCCAAGAATTGCAGTGGCTAAAAACCAACTTCCACCCCGACCACATCTGGTTTGCCGATGACATCATGGGCCTCAAACCGCGTTGGATTCAAGAATTTGCCGACGAAATTGAACGCCTCAACATTCGCACCCCCTTTAAATGCCTTTCCCGTGCCGACCTGTTATTAGTGGAAGACACCATTCAGGCCATGCACCGTGCCGGCTGCAAAACCATTTGGATGGGGGCGGAAAGTGGCTCCCAAAAAATCTTGGACGCGATGGACAAGGGCACAGCCGTCGAGCAAATTTATGAGAGCCGCCGCAAATTGGCCCACGAAGGCATCGAGGTCGGATTCTTCCTGCAATTTGGTTACCCCGGCGAAACCCGCGAGGATATTGAACTCACCTTGAAAATGGTGCGCGAACTCATGCCGGACGATATTGGCATCTCGGTCAGTTATCCCCTTCCCGGCACGAAATTTTATGAGCGTGTTCGTCAGGAACTTGATGAGAAAACGAATTGGACGGATTCGCAAGACCTTGCCATGCTCTATCAAGGGCCATTTCCAACTGAGTTCTATCGCCAACTACACACCGTCGTCCACAAGGAATATCGTGCCCGCAAGACATGGCGTGCCTTAAAATCGGGTAAAATGAACCCCATCAACCCCCAAAACCTGCGCCGAATCGCCGCAATGGGGTATCATAGACTCACATTGGGGTCTGCCCGCCGCAAATTGGCTACGTTGGCATTGGCACAGGCGCAGCAGTCCCACCGTTCAACGACGATTCCACTGACGCCGATGAATCAATAGGAAGTCACAAGGGAGGTCATAGAATGGCTTACACCACCAATGAAATTCTGGAGCAGCCCTACGCCATGAGCGATAAACCAGCATCCAACAGTCAAGAGAACAGTGTCGAAGTTGAAGACACCGTTGGGGTCATTGTGCTGGGGTTTGTGTGCATCGTTTTACTCTTTGCCCTGCTGCGTGCCCAAAAGCGCACCCGTCAAATGTTGGAACACCAAGTGAAGGAATTACAAAAGGCCACTCCAAAGGAGGCGAAGGTATGAACAGCCCGATCTTGAAAGAGGATACCCAGACCGAAAACGCCAATCAGCGCCCCGCCAACCCGCCGATTGATAACGATGTCGAGGTAGATGTGGATGTGCGCGAGGCCATTGGCATTATCGTCTTGGGGGTGATGTTCTTCATCGTGCTCATGACCCTGCTGCGTACCCAAAAACGTGAACGCAAACTGCTGGAAGAAATCGCCGACTTACGGGTTAACCTGCAAAAATCACTGTCACCTGAACCAAAGCCGTAAATTACCAGCCTCACCGCAGTACCACGCCTTTCCGTAGGGGCAGGGCTAAGACCTGCCCTGTTTTTGGTATTCTCTGTCTTGATTCTCATCCCCATTTTGACAAATCCCGCATCCTCAGCGAAAATTTAACCACTGAACCCATAGAGGAGGGAAATTATGCCAAACGGTGGAGATGTACCATGCTGTGCAGATTGTCGATATGCCAAAAAGTCACCCGATACGCGCATAATTAAGTGCAAAAAACATGACATCAAAGTCACTTCCGCTTTTTATATGTTTTGTAAAAATTTATCGTTTCCTTCCCATCCAGAGTCAGAAAATTTTGCCTTAGACAGTAAAATAGTAGAGGGCGTGATGTATACGTGGGCAGGCTACTATACCCATAAAGAATTGCCTCTAGCCCCTATCGAAACCTATGCTATTTGGTCAGATGAAGAAAAAGAGAGCCATCGAATTGAAAAATCGAAAGCATGGGAAGAGGAATATCGCTCTAAACATGGTGATGATTGGTTCTAAACACGATCTTCCGGCCTAATTTTGAATGACCGTTTCGCCTAGATTCAGCGCGGCGGATTTATCCCCGCGTGTCAATAAAATGAACTCCCCATTCGGCTTTGAGCCGAATTTGCCACACAGCCGCCCGAATTTATTCGGCGGGGCTTATATATACCCAACACCAAAACCCGTCCTCATCCAGAGGACATTGATTTTGTAGCCGGGGAATTCTATTCCTCGGCTACCTCAGCTACTTCCAATCATTCAACTTCAAGCGTGACCAATATCAAACTATCCGCCCCCGATTCCGCACCCCAAACCTCGCCTTCCCGCCCCAAGATTTGCCGCACCGCTGCCCCCGGATTCGGGATAGTATACGTCTCAAAAGTTTCGGTTTCGGGATCAAAACGCACAAGGCTGTTATTGCCAAAATCGCTCAACCACACATCATCTCGCTCGTCCACATACACTGCATAGGGCATGGGATTGTCACCGGGCAAACGCCATTCTTGCCACGATTCATCCGCCGGATCATACATCCCAAGCTGGCCCGCGTTCCATTCGCTGACCCACAACCGCCCCTCTGAGTCCGACCAGATGCGGCGTGCCCCTTGGTTCGGTGTGGGTGGCTCAATAACGGTTATGTCGCCCGTCTCAATATCAATTTTGGCGATATGGCTGCCTGCCAACGACGCATAATACACATCCCCATCGGGTGTGGTGGCAATCCCATAGGGTCCCCGACCACGCGGCGCATCAAACACCTCTACCTCGCCCGTCTCTGGGTCAACCCGACCATAAACCCCATTTTGCCCGGTAAACCAGAGGATGCCATTCCCATCAAAAGTCGCGGTGTTTAAATTGGCATTCGGCGCGTCATCGGGTAGCGGAAATACTTCAACGGCTTCCGTTTCAGGGTCTACCCGCACAATCGCATTTTGACCCCCATCCGTCACCCACGCGGCATCATCCGGCCCAACAATAACGCCGTGTGGTTGTGAACCTCTGCCTAATGGAATATGATGAAATTCGCCTGTTGCGGGATCAAGTCGCCCCAACGCACCCGAAAATTGAGCCGTAAACCAGACTGTGCCATCGGGGGCAGGTGCGACATCGTGAGGATGGGAACCATTCTCAACCGGAAATTCTGTAATTTGGGCTTTAGCTTGCACTATCGGGACAAAAATGAGCAGCGCGAGTATCGTAACTATGAGACAACGTTGCATGATGACTTCGCCTTTCACCGTTTTTCTTTAAAACTATACCCCGAAGTCGCCACCTGAGTTCCCTTTCATAAACGCAACCCTGCTAATGGTCAATTATGGCCCTGCTCCATTTTTATCTCCGAAATATCGACACTTCCATCTTCCGTTGCAATTGCTAAACGATCTCCATCATAGCTCCATGAGATAGAGAGGACATGACTATCAAAATGGATTGTTTCTATGACCTGTAAAACGTCGGAATCTATGCTCCATATATCAACAAATCCTTGTGGGTCAACATTATAGTCCCAGCCACCATAGCCAACAGCCAATAAACGCTTTTTAGGGTTCCACTCTAATGTGTTGATGTAGGGCCTTCCTGTATCTTGAACAACAATAAGCTGTCGAATATCAGGCCGCCTCACAATTAATGTTGCAGTTGCAGGAGGATAACTGGTTTGAGCCGCTAGAATATGATAGTAACCATCCGAACTCCAAGTAGACTTTTGCACCCCCGCATCAACAAAATATCCAAACACCGAATCCAAGCGATTATCAAGCCATTGCAATGTCACGCTGTCATATAGCTCAACCGAGTTTTGCCGATTTGCTATTGCCAGCCATTTCCCGTCTGGCCTCCAAGAAATTGAGGAGGCGTAAGCGCCACTCGACCGATCTACAGGACGTATCACTTCAAAAGTGTTCGCGGCAATATTCCAAAGGCTGACAGAGCCATCATGCAAAATAGCTAGTTGACTTCCGTCTGGTTTCCAAGCCAACGCTTGCACACTTTCAAAAGGGCCTTCAATATCGAGTGTTTCAATTGCTTTCAAAATATCGAGGATTCTATAGGGCTGTTGTCGTTCGATGTCCCAAATATAAACGTGATAGCTTCCTGCTCCTGCCGTCAGCAGCCTGCCATCCGGACTCCATACAATGGCCTTAGAAATCCCTAATTCCACCGTAAAAGTCGCCACTTTTTCGTTGACTTCAATGTCCCAAATGGAAATTTCGTCATAAAACTGTACTGCCAACCAGTTATTTTGTGGATTCCACGCGAGGCCACAACTACCGCCGCATTTTATTTCGGATGATTGGGCATGGCTGATTAAAGGTACAGAAGGTTTTGCTAATGTCAAAACAATTATTATCGAAAGAATATGCGCCTTGAACATAAGCCTTGTCAAGAACTCCTTCGTCTACCACAAATGATTTTCACCAACGGTCAATTATGGCCCTGCCTTATATCAAGTGCATCCCGTTTCATTATCGCTATTAATCGCTTTTTCACTCCCATACAATCAAAACAGAATAGACGATTATTCTGACCGTATCGCCTCCACTGGCTGAATCCGTCCAATGCGCCACGCCGGATACAACCCCGCCAGCAATGCCGCCAAAATGGCTACCGCAAAGGCTTGTGCGAAAAACTCCCACCGGATAAATATCTCCATTGACCAGCCAAAACTCCGCAGATTGATGACCTTTATCAGCGCCATAGCCAGCGCCAAACCCACTGGCATCGCCATAATCCCCGCTACCGTGCCCATAATCCCGGTCTCCCACAGGGTCAGCCGCAGCATTTGTTTCTGCGTCAGCCCATTCGACCGCATAATGCCAATCTCCCGCCGCCGTTCCAGTTGCAGGGCCATTAAAGCGCTCAAAATGCCGATAAACGCCACTACCGTCGCCAGCAAATTCAGCGCCCCCGTAATGGCAAACGTCCGGTCAAACACTTCCATCGCACTCTGGCGCAGTTCCCGGTTGGATTGAATCAGCAACTGTGACCCCGAGAGCGCATTTTGCAACCGTACCAAAACCGCATCAATATCGGCTCCCGGCTCAACATACGCCCCTATCGCGGTGATATTTTCATCATTCCACAAGCGGCGATACGTCTCCAATCCGATTGTGACATGCCCCTGACTGGTCGTGTAATCCTGATAAATCCCCAGCACCGCAAATTCAACCGGCCCTTGTTCGGTCAGCAGGGTAATCGTCAAATCATCGCGCCATTGAATACCCCGGCTGTTGGCAAACGGCTCTGTCATGAGGAGCGCATTACCGTTCACCACGCGGTCATAAATTTCAGCTTGGCTCAAATCCACCTGATGCACAAAATGGCGGCGACCCTCCGCCATGTCGCTCATAATCGCACTTAGCGCCACAGGCCGATCATCCCCGACTTCCGCCACTTCCGTCTGGCGGGTATAGACCACACGACTAATCCCTTCCACCTCTTCCACCCGTGTAATCAAATCGCGGCTGATGGGCGTGTCAGTTTGGCTGGCGGTGCCATTCGGTGGACTGATAAACACATCGGCCCGTAGCGTCTGATTGAGCCAATCCTCCACCGTAATGCGGAATGACCCCACCATAATCGTCACCCCGACAATCACGCTGACTGCCAGCATCAAGGCGGCAATGGCGACACTCGTCCGGCTGAAATTGCGTAATATACTGCGCGGAGCCATCCGTCCAACCAATCCGCCTAATTTTCCAGTCACAGGCGGCAACAGCGGTACACTCCACAGCACCACCAACGCCGTCAGCAGCGCCAACCCAATGATGATCGAAAATATCCCGGCGAAGTTAATCAGCAGGGCTTGAAATCGCAGTAACCCCGTTCCCGCAAGCGCCATCACAATCCCCGCCACCGTGATATAGGGGATGATTTTGAGGGTGCGTTGTTCAAGGTCACTGCGACGACTGGCGCTAATCGGCGGTGTATTGGTTGCTTCATAGGCCGGCAAAAAGGCCGCAAATAGCGCTGCCCCTACCCCGACTACAAAACCTTTAATCAGCGTAAATGCCGACACATGCAGCGATTGCACGGTTACGGTGAAAAACACGTCATTAATGCTCTGCGTCACAACCTCAACCGTCGCCCGCCCTAAAATGATGCCTAGCCCCAACCCCAACAGCGCCCCGATGCTGCTTAGTAACAGGGCTTCGCTAATCACCAGCGCAAAAATCTGGCGGCGTGTCACCCCGATGCTGCGTAAAATACCGATGACGGGGCGGCGCTGCACCACGCTAAACATGACGGTGTTGTAGACTAGAAACATCCCTACCACCAGCGCCAACAAGCTGAGCGCGGTTAGGTTGAGTTCAAAGGCATCCGTCAACTGCCCCACCGCATCAGCTCGCGCCCGCGCCGTCATCAAGGATGCCCCCGGCGGCAAAATGGCTTTAATATCGGTAATCACCGTGCGGCCTTCGGATGTATCGGGGTCAATAATCAAGTCAATTCGGCTCAATTTGCCCGGCATCCCCAACAATTCTTGGGCAGTGCTGATGTCGGCAATCACCATACCTTGCAGGGCTTGACGGGCCAGCGAATCCGATGTTCGCAGCAGGCCAATCACAGTGACGGTATGGGTTTTATCCCCATATTGCAGAGTCAGAGTATCATTCGGGCGAATATCGTACTGTTTGGCTAAATCTTCCCCTATCAAAATCGTATTCGGCTGGATGAAAAATCGCCCCAGTGCCAGCATATCTGGCTCATCTGTGCCCGAATCAATCGCGTTTTCAGTATTGATGTAATTGCGAAAGGGCGGTTCGGCAAACGGGTCAATCCCAAACAAACGCATTGGTTGCTTATCGAGTTCCAGCGCAACCACGTAATCCGTCACGATGGGAGCAGAATTTTGCCAGCCAACCTCAGTGCGAATCTGGGTATATAATCCCTCATCCAAGCCATTTGGCCCGCCAGTGATTTCATGGGTGGTCTTACCCGTGATGGATTCGGTGCTGAGTTCAAAGGCTTTGCTGGCGCTATTGTTGGCGATGTCAATGGCGACCATCATGGCGACACCAATCATCACCCCGATAATCAGCAGCACACTTTGAATCGAGCGCCGCCGGATGTATTGCAGCATAATGCGGAACAGCGTAGGCGACATTTTTTACAGGCTGCCCCCGATGGTTTCAAGCTGGGCCATTGATTGCACCAATTCGGCGTGCATCTTCTTTTCCAGCTTGGCTTTAATCTCCGCCCCCACCCGCAGCCGTTCGGTGTCCTCAATCAACTTGCCATCTTCAATGCGAAACACGCGATCCGCAAGGGGCACAATGTCCATGCTGTGGGTTGCCATAATCAGCGTTTTGCCAGCATTGCGGGTCATATCAAGCAGCAATTGAAGGATAGTTTCGCCCGTGTGGTGATCCAGATTGCCTGTTGGTTCATCCGCCACAATCAAATCCGGCTGATGCACGATAGCCCGTGCAATAGCGACGCGCTGCTGCTGTCCCCCCGAAAGCCGATCCGGGTAACTTTTTTCGCGCCCCGCCAAGCCGACTTTGCCTAGAACCTCGGTGGCTTTGGCTTGGGCCTGCTTGCGCGAATTTCCCTGCAATTCATACGGCAGGGTCACATTTTCCAGCACGGTGAGGGTCGGGATGAGGTTAAACGACTGAAAAATAATGCCGATATGATTGCGGCGAAAGATGGTGCGTGCATGTTCATTCAATGTGGTGATGTCGGTATCATTGACGCTGACCCGTCCGCTGTCAGGGGCATCAATCCCACTCATCAAATTCAACATAGTGCTTTTGCCGCTGCCAGATGGCCCAAGCAAAACGGCAAACTCGCCTTCGTAAAAATGGACACTCACATCATCCAGAATGACCCGTTTGCTATCGGTTTCGGTATAACTTTTGGAGAGATGGTGGAGTTGGACAATCGGTTTTTGAGATGGCACGGCGCACCCTGTCGTGATTTATGCTAGGAGGTATAGGGCGATTCTAGTGGGTGGATTGTTAATGGGTCAACCCACCTGTGCAATTTCTCACAAAGGCCTTATCAAAATAGAGGCAGTTGACCCTGCCGATTCGGGTCATCAATCGCTGTTGGATGCTGACCATTTTCGAGCGCCAACAGCCATTGTTTGCGCCACAACCCGCCACCATAGCCGCCCAACTTACCATCTTTATTGACAACGCGGTGGCAGGGAATGACAATCGAAATCCGGTTTTGTCCATTGGCGTGACCGACGGCCCTCTGACCTTTTTCCGCGCCGATATGAGCTGCCAGCACCTCATATGACCATGTTTTGCCATAGGGAATTTGTAGCAAGGCCGACCAGACTTTTTGTTGAAAAGGCGTGCCGGGGTAGACCAGCGGAACGGTAAACTGGTGTAGTGTACCCGCAAAATAGGCTGTCAGTTCTTCTTGCAGCTTGACCAGATGCACATTCGACCCCGCAATAGGGGTTTGCTGGAACCATCGCTGAAGGGTTGCCAGTTGGGGGTCTACCCTTTCGTTGTCGGTAAACTCCAAAAGGCAAACGCCGTCATCGGTCGCCCCACCCAATAAAGCACCCATCGGGGTCTTAATTAGTGTAGTAACAAGGTCATGGTGGTCTGGATTTTGATGTGTCATGATTCGTCTAACCCCATTAGAAACTTGAGGGCATCGGGAAAGCGGCGTGCCCAATCCACTTCGCTGTGTGCCCCACCGTCGTCTTCAAAATAGAGCAGGTCTTCGCCTATTGAATAGCCTTTGGATGCTAGTGTTTCAACTACTTGTCGGGCATGGAACATTAAATAGCTGATGCTCATCCCCGTTTTGCGCCGATTGCTTTCATGGGTACCCGCATCCAAATAGAGTTTGCCGGGAAGTCGGGGCGCTTGTTGCACAAAATCGAGGATATGCGGCATGGCGACCCATAACGCAGGGCTAAAGGCTGCCACTGCCCCAAACATATCGGGACGGGCAAAAAATCCATACAGGCTGATTAGGCCACCCATTGATGAACCCGCAATTCCGGTATTTTCGCGGTCAGGCAAAGTACGAAAATGGTGGTCAATCTCGGGTTTGACCGTTTCCGCAATAAATCGCAAATACTCATTGCCGCGCCCTTTACCGAAACGCGGATGGTCAAAGGGATTGTATTCTTGTTGGCGTTGGGCGTTGTTGGGAATCCCGACCACGATCATTTCCGCGTCTGCGCCATATTCGGCGGCTAACATTTCGATGGATTCATCCACCTGCCATTCCCCTGCATAGCTGATGGTGGCATCAAACAGGTTTTGCCCATCTTGCATATACATCACTGGATAACGCCGCTGACGCATTTCGGGCCAATCATAGGAAGGAGGCAGATAAACAAAAATATCCCGCGCATTTTGCAACTGCGGGCTGTGCATATTGGTCTTGATTTTGACATTTCCCGAAACGGTGTGCTGTTCCGGGTTTTTATTCAGTAGATAATTTTGCCACTGGGTCATAGTCACTCCATGCTTGTATAGAGATTGAAAAAAGGAGTGTCCTTACAATAAGTTCTCTATAGCGCCGGAGTGTTATTTCTATTCTACACTAGTTCAGGGTCAACAAATACGCGATCAAATCTGCAATCTGTTGTTTGGAGAGCTTGTCGTCATATTGGGAAAACATATTATTGCGATAGCCCTCCACCACATGTTTGCCGGGAGCAATGATGCTGTTTAATAGATAATTTTCGGCAGATTCGCCCTCTACCCGATTCCCTGCCTCGTTGCCAATTCCACCCAAACTCGGCCCGGTTGCGCCGTCTTCGCCACCTGTACTATGGCAGGCTTTACAGGCCGGGGCATCCCCATCGCCATTCTCAAATAGCTGTCTCCCGGTTTCGGCATCACGTTCGGCTGGCAAATCGGCAACAGTGAAGGTAGCTTCTTTGCTATCATCTTGACAGGCCACCAGCCCCAATACGACCATCATCATTAACAAAGTAGGCCATCTAAAAATTGTCTTCATCAACATCAACCCTCAAGACACCATCCGTCATCCAACAGCCCATATAGGGCGGCAGTTTTTGACGGGACAGGGTAAAAACATAGTGGATAGTGTCGCCATCCGCGCTCATAATCGTCACAATTTGCTGCGCTTCGGCGTCTACAACATTGATTGGCCCATATTCCACCCCGACCCAATTGAGCATGGGGGCATACAGCGGATTTTTGACCAATTGGATAAAACGGTTGATGGGGCCACTGGTAGCACGATTGGCCGGTGAGGCAAATTGAAAAGCCACCCGAATGCCATAGTCTGGTTCCGGGTCATCATTATTTTGGAGTGCCTCTAGCTGAATTTTGACCACCATATGGGGCGGCAATTCTGGAATCGGTTGTGGTAGCCGATCATCGTTGTCGAAATTCATGGCATCACCACCCAAAACTTTGTGACGAAAATTGCGAACGTAGTTTACACTAGATTGCACCTCGCATCTACCACTTTTACAATTGCGAAGGTTCTGGTCAATGAAATTTTGAGAGGATGTCGAACGGTATGGGGTCACGACGAAATCGGGCAATCGGGATGATTACCTTATTGGTGATAGCCTTAGTTGGTATATTATCAGCCTGTAAAAAAGAAAATGATGTGGATGTGCTGCCGACGTTGGTAAATGTCAATGAGGTGGCGGCGACATTGGGCATTCCCCCGCAGCAGGTCATTGACGCCACCCTGACGGCTCGTGCTCCAACGGCTACCTATACTGCTACACCACCGACGATTGTCACCAACACGCCCTCCAATACACCCACTGTGACCATTACGCCGACCATCACGCCCAACGAGATTGAATTGACCACCACAGCGGTATATGCTCGTCAAACGGACATTGGCATGACCGCCAGCGCTCCGCCGACTGCGACGATTACGCCAACGCCGACCCGTACCTTTACCCCGACGCCGGAGTTGCCCTCGAATCCTACGCCGAATTTCATTGTGTTTAGTTCCAGCCGTGCCGGGTCGAGTGATATTTGGGCCATGCCAGAATTTGATAAAGATGCCAAACCGCTTGTGCTTGCCCCTGACAGCAACGAAAATGTGTTAGCGTGTGACCCACAGGGCCAACGGTATGTTTTCGACTCGGATCAGGGCGGAGATCGAGAATTGTATGTAGGCGAATATGCCACCGGCCAAATCCGACCCCTGACTGACACCGAAGGCGAAAACTATAATCCTGTCTGGTCACCATCCGCCGACCGCATCGCCTTTGTTTCAACTCGCAACGGGGACGCCGACATTCTGATTATGGATTCGGGCGGGGGTAATGCCGAACGGATTACGGTGGCGGGTAGCGATGAAATCTTCCCCAATTGGGATGTTTTGGGCACGACCCTTTATTACAGTTCCAACCGCGATGGCAATTTTGATATTTTCGCCTACGATCTAATTGCCGATATGGAAACACGCATCACCGATACACCTGATGTAGATGAACTCTATCCTGCGCCATCACCAGATTTTGTAACGCTGGCCTATGTAGCCGAAACCTTGCCGGGGAGTCCTGAAACAGGGGCGGTCTATCTGCTAGACATGACTACCCGCGAAAGCCGTCCCGTTGTCACTGCGGCGGGTCGGGTCGAGATGCCGTTTTGGGTGAATGCCAATGACTTGTTGGTCTCGGCTGATTTGGATGAACAAATCGCGGTGTTGCGGGTAGATTTGGCGGCGATTCGTCCGATTGTTTTAACGGCCTATTCGGAAAATCGCTGGCCGCGCTATTGTTACATTCCGACCGCTGTATTTAGTGCATTAGCGGTTGCGCCACCCCTGCCTACCTTCACGCCAATTCCACCTACCCCCGCGCCAAGTGGCAGTTCGGCAGGTGGCGATTCGGCCTATACTGCCGTCGCACAGCCGGAAGATACATGGATTATCTCCAGCGAAACGTGGATTGCTGATGAATTTGCTTTTGTCGTGCCCACTACCCTTACGACCGCGCCGATTTCAGGCTTCTTGTTTGATAACCTGCTAAATCTGACATGGGAGGATGAGCAGGGGGCGCATATTTTGACAATTGCATTGGAGGCGATTCGGGGCGCACTCGAAGCGACGATTGTGGGTTATACCATTAACGATTTCCCTGCACCCACCGATGCTGTAGAAGGTTTTGATCTGATTGTGCGCGATCGGATTTTACATAACAGCATCCGCCCCGGCCCCTATTATCTGGCTGAAGTGGGTATCACCGACATCAACATCACCTTTACCTATCAAATTCCGGCACAATTTCCGGGGTCACCGCCCGGTCAATATACCGTTGGGCCAGTTGCCGCCCCCGAGGGTTGGTTAATTTCTGTGGAACGCTGGACACCCGCCGAACTTTCGATTTTGGCCTCCGATCCAGATTTGCCCATCGGGGTGGATTTTGTCGAAGGCCAGTTACGCTATAGCTGGGTGGATCGCGGCGAAAGTGTGGTGCTGCTGGTTCGAATTGAATCTGATGAAGGCGATTTAGCACTGACCCCAGTCAGTTATACGATTGGCAGCGATTGGGGTGATATGGACACCATCCAAGATTTGTTATTCCGTCTACGCGAGGGACTGCTCCTGAACAGCGTCCCACCGGGTGAATTTTTGTTCGCACGGGTCGCCTTTAGTGATGTAAATATGGAATTGACGTTCCTGATTCCACCACAATCAGAATAGAGCTAGAAAACTTTCAATGCCGGATGGGGTGGGTGAGATGATGCCTGCCCCATCTGTTTTTAGCTGTTGATTGCCACTCCCAGCAAAATCCACACCAAAGACGGCCCGCCCCTGTTCCCGTGCAAAACGAACGGTGTGCATCGCGCCGCCATCCAACTCCGATTCCACCAAAATGACGGTTTGGCTTAACCCTGAAATGATGCGGTTACGGGCCACCAATTGGCTACTGCTAGGGCTGACTTCTGGTGCGACCTCCGAAAAGAGCGCCCCCTGTTGGATAATCTGCTCGGCAAGGGTTTTGTTTTCAGGTGGATACAGGTTGTGGATGCCGCACCCCAACACCGCGACGGTTAGCCCATTTTTTAATGCACCCCGATGAGCCTGCGTATCAATGCCGAGCGCCATACCACTGACGATTGTCCACCCGGCCTCACTTAATTTTTCGCCGAGCAGATAGGCAAAATCACGGGCGGTGGGGGTGGGTTCACGTGTGCCGACAATGCCAATCGTTTGTAGGGTGGCGTTCGACCAATTGCCGCGTTTGAACAAGAGTGGTGGGGCATCGTGCAGAGCCTTTAACATGGGGGGATAGTCAGCGGCATAGAGGGGCAAAATATCAATCCCTGCCTGTTGCCACTGCTCAATTTTCGCGCTGACTTCCTGAAGGTTAACGGCGCGGATCGCTTCACCAGTGCGTGAACCAATTCCCGGCACGGCACGTAAGTTCTCAGGGGTGGCAGCAAGAACAGCTTCAGGTGTTTGGAAGTGATCCAGCAGGCGGGCCATCAATTTTCCGCCGACTCGCGGCACCAAACTTAACCCCACCCACGCGACAAATGATGCGTCTTGCGTCATACTCGTTACTCAAAGGTGTACCGGATAAATTCTACTGAAAGGTGTTGAAGATGGAGTATACACGTCTTGGCAGAACGGGGCTGAAAGTGAGTCGTTTGTGTTTAGGCACGATGAATTTTGGCCCATTGACCACCGAAGCCGATAGTTTTGCGATTATGGACAAAGCGCTCGAACTCGGCATCAATTTTTTTGATACCGCGAATGTTTATGGCTGGAAACGTGGCGAAGGCATTACTGAAAATATTCTGGGTCGCTGGTTTGCACAGGGCGACAAGCGACGCGAAAAGGTTGTCCTTGCCACCAAAGTTTATGGCGCGATGGGCGATTGGCCCAATGAAAATAAACTCTCCGCGCTGCATATCCGTCGGGCAGTGGACGAAAGTCTGCGCCGGATGCAAACCGACTACATTGATATGTACCAGATGCATCATGTTGACCGCGATACTCCGTGGGAAGAAATTTGGCAGGCGATGGAAGTCTTGGTGCAGCAGGGCAAGATTTTGTATGTCGGTAGCAGCAATTTTGCTGGTTGGCATATCGCGCAGGCCAATGAAGCCGCTAAAGCCCGTCATTTTATGGGATTGGTCTCCGAACAAAGCCTGTATAACCTCAAAGACCGCATGATTGAACTCGAAGTGATCCCGGCCTGTCAGCATTATGGCTTAGGGCTGATTCCTTGGAGTCCATTGGCGGGTGGTTTGTTGGGTGGGGTCTTGGAAAAAGAACAGCAAGGCCGTCGTGCATCTGAGAACACGCAGAAGAGTATCGAGAAGCACCGCCCCCAACTGGAAAAATATGAGCAGTTTTGCAAGGATGTGGGCGAAAAACCCGCTGATGTCGCGCTGGCGTGGCTGTTGAAAAATCCAGTCGTGACCGCCCCCATCATTGGCCCCCGCACGATGGAGCAGTTGGATGGCAGCCTGCGGGCGTTAGAAATTAAACTGACCGACGAACAGATGACGACCTTAGATGAAATTTGGCCGGGGCCGGGTGGTGCTGCGCCCGAAGCCTATGCTTGGTAGATAGATTGGATGGGAGATGTAGGGTTCTATGTCTCCCGCCTTATTCGTTTGAGAATCTGGTTAGTTTGATTGACCGTGTTCAGCAAGAATAGACTCAATTTTCTCGATACATTCCCTTAGCCCGATATTGTAACCATCACGTTCCCAGCGCGGCATAGCTGAGGGTGACATACGCCCTTTTGGATTCTCAGCAAAACTCTCAACTATATATTTTTCAGACCAATCGAGTTCTTTTTTCAGAGCATCCAAAGTCCCATGTTTCTCCAATGCAAACATACAGGCTTTACAAGCGCCATATAGTTCAACACTTTTATGATACAAATCGGAGTTAAGTTTATTAGGTGGTTGATTTGGAATATCGTACCTTTGTGAAATTGTGATAAGCAGGTTCGACAAGCTGGCTAGATATGCAGGTAAATAGACTTCTAGCTGCAAATTCTCCAATGGAAAATGGCTTGGTCGAAGAGCTATAGATTCAGGGGATAATTTTACCTGCTCGATATGTGCTGCCAATTCATCAGTATTTACATGTATATCCAACGCAAAATCGTGAGCATCTTTTTGAGCAGCGAAAGATGACAATAATGCTTTGATTCCTGATAGTATCTTTGTTGCTGAAGACTCATCGTGATTTGGGCCACCCATGAGTTATCCTTGAGAAACTACTTGATACCACTGCTGGATATATATCTGTCCCAATGATGGCATCAAGTTGTTAAAAATCAAAGCGCATTTCTCAGTGCCGCCGCCAGATTTCGCGCCTCATCCACGCTCTTACCAGCGGCCTTGACCAGCGCACTTCCCACAATCACCCCGTCTACCAGTCGGCCTAACTGTTTGGCTTGGTCAGGGGTATTGACCCCAAACCCGACGGCAATCGGTTGCTGGGTTACGGTGCGAATCGCCGCTACATTTTGCATCAGTTCTTCGGGCAACGCTTCTTTCGCGCCTGTCGTACCGGTAATGGATACCAGATAAATGTAGCCACGCGATTTTTGGGCCGCCAAACGAATCCGGCTAGGGCTGCTGGTCGGGGCGACAAAATAGGCCAGACCGAGTTTGTGGGCATCCACCAACTTTTGAAAATCATCGGCTTCATCGGCAGGGAGATCGGGAATGATAAACCCATCAATACCGAATTTTTTGGCGTCGGCGGTCAGTTTTTCATAGCCATACGCCATAAACGGATTGACATAGCCCATCAAAACCATCGGGGTGTGAATCCCCCGTTGGCGCAAATCAGCAATAGCCTTGACGCATAATTGGGGAGTCGTGCCATTTTTCAGCGCGATTTGCGTGGCGGCTTGGATGGTCGGGCCATCGGCTAGGGGATCGGAAAACGGCACGCCTATTTCGATGATGTCCGCCCCTGCTTCGGCAAACGCGGTGATGACATCCAATGAAGTGGCATAATCGGGATAGCCAATCGGGAAATAGGGGATAAACGCGGCCCGTTTTTCGGCTTTGGCTTGAGCAAAGGCTTGTTCAATTGCGGCTAGTCCGTGTGGTTGAATCGCTGTCGCCATGATTATTTACCCCTCTCATTTAAGGCATTGATAACCGTGTCGAGGTCTTTGTCGCCCCGACCTGATAAATTAACCAACACGACGGCATCTTTGGACAGCTTCGGTGCTAATTTGATGACCTCGGCGACGGCGTGGGCGGATTCCAGCGCGGGGATGATGCCTTCCAATTTGCACAGGAGTTGAAACGCTTCCAATGCTTCCTCATCGGTGGCATAGGTATATTCGGCCCGTTCTTGATGACGCAAAAACGCATGTTCTGGCCCGATAGAAGGATAATCCAACCCAGCTGAAATGCTGTGCGTTTCCATAATCTGCCCGTCGTCAGTCTGCATCACATACGATTTTGTACCATGTAGCATCCCCAAACGTGAGATTTTTTCGTCAGCAAATCGGGCGGCATGTTCACCGGACTCAATGCCACGTCCCCCGGCTTCCACACCGATTAATTCCACATTGGCATCATCACGGAAGGGGTAAAAAATGCCAATGCTGTTGCTGCCCCCGCCCACACACGCCACCACAACATCGGGCAGTGTGCCAGCCATTTGCTGAATTTGATCGCGGGCTTCGATGCCGATGACGGATTGGAAATCGCGCACCATCATGGGATAGGGATGTGGGCCAAGTGCCGACCCTAGTAGATAGTGGCTACTGCGGACATTTGTCACCCAATCACGGATGGCTTCGTTGATCGCGTCTTTCAGCGTCTTGCTACCCGATTCTACCGGACAGACCTGTGCCCCTAATAATTTCATGCGGAACACGTTCGGCTTCTGGCGTTCCATGTCCACACTGCCCATATAGACCACGCATTCAAGACCAAGCAGGGCGGCGGCAGTAGCCGAGGCGACCCCATGTTGACCCGCGCCCGTTTCGGCGATGATGCGTTTTTTGCCCATGCGTTTGGTAAGCAGAGCTTGACCGAGGGCGTTGTTGATTTTGTGAGCCCCACTGTGGGCCAAATCTTCGCGCTTTAAGTAGATTTTCGCCCCACCTAGATATTCGGTCAGACGGGCCGCGAATGTGACGGGGGTAGGCCGTCCGATATAGGTGTGGTGCAGATTGGTAAGTTCACTCTGAAAATCAGGATCGTTTTTGAGTTCCAAATATTTGGCGGTCAGTTCTTCAAGGGCGGGGATAACCGTTTCCGGCACAAATCGCCCCCCAAATGGCCCAAAATAACCGCGTGCGTCAGGTACGGTTGGCATTGTCATGATGTTATGTCCTTTTTAGCCGCTTGAATGAAGGCCCGAACCTTATCGGGGTCTTTTTTGCCGGGGCTGGCCTCTGTGCCACTAGAAACATCTACCGCATAGGGCTTGGCGAGGGCGATAAATTCCGCCACGTTTTCGGGGGTCAATCCACCCGACAGCATGAGTCGTTGGGTATGGGCCGCGACGGTGCGAATCACATCCGGCGGGGCGGTCTCGCCTGTGCCACCATGCTGACCGGTTACAAAGGTGTCTAATTGCAGCGATGGCAGGGGTTCAATCAGTTCGGCCCGGTCAAATTGGGCCACATCCGCGATGGCCTGCGATGGGGTTTCGGGTCGCACACACACATAGGCTGGGAAATCCAATTCCTTGACCAACGCGGCCCGTTCCAGACTGACCAATTGGGCTGCATCCACCCCACTGATCTGGCATTGGTCGAAAATCTCAGCGGCGGTCATATGCTCCGCGACAAATACGCCGATACATAAGGGGGCATTCCCCGGCATGGCCTCGCGCACCTGCTGGATAATTTGGGTAGCTTGGGCGGGTTCGATATAACGTTTGCTGACCGGCGCAAAGATGAACCCCAGCAAATCCGCACCTTGTTCGGCGGCATAGCGGGCATCTTCAAAATTGGTCAACCCACACATCTTGACTTTAGTCATCGGCGCACCCCACTGAGTTCGCGCACTTTGGCGGCGCGGTCATCGGCTAAAATAAGCGACTCGCCCACCAGAATCGCGTGGACACCAGCACGGGCGAGGATTTCAACATCAGCGATATGATGGATGCCACTTTCCCCGACCAGTGTGATTTCGGGCGGGCATAGGGCGGTCAATTGAACGGTGGTTTGCAAATCCACCTCAAAATTCCGCAGATCACGATTATTGACCCCAATCAAACGCGGTTGCAGGGCAAGGGCGCGTTCCATCTCGGCCTCGTCGTGGACTTCAATCAAGGCCGCCATGCCCATTTCGGTGATTTGGGCTTGCAGGTCAGCTAATTGCGAATCCGATAGGCAAGCGACAATCAGCAGCACGGCATCCGCCCCAGCCACCCGCGCCTCAGTCACTTGATAATCATCAATCACAAATTCTTTACGCAGCACGGGTAGATTGATAGCCTGCTTAACTTGGGTCAGATAATCCAAATGACCCTGAAAAAACTCCTCATCGGTCAGAACACTCACCGCCGCCGCGCCATTTTGATAGTAGGTGGTGGCGATGTCTACTGGGTCGAAATTTTCAACAAATACCCCTTTGGAGGGTGAGGCTTTTTTGACTTCGGCAATCAACCCCACCGTGTCGCGACGCAACGCCTCAATAAAATCACGTGGCGGGAGGACATCGGCCAATTTCGCCTGCAATTCACGGGCAGGTAGGTGTGACCTAGCAGCGGCGACTTCTTCGATTTTATGGGCCATAATCTGATCTAAAATCGTACCTGTCTTGGTGAAACCACTCATGCTTTGGCCTCCGGGGCGAATTGCTGTGAATAGTGGATGAGTGCTTCCAATTTTTCCAAACCCTTGCCGCTGTCGAGTACCTGCGCGGCTTGGTGTAATCCATCATCAAGGTTTGGGCTGACCCCTGCTACCACAAAAGCAGCGGCAGCATTCAACATAACGATTTCACGTTGGGCGGTTGTCCCCCGTCCCGATAGAAGTTCGCGGGTGAGCTGGGCATTTTCTTCCGGCGTGCCACCCAAAATTTCATCAATCGCCGCTTGTTTGAGGCCTAATTTGCTCGGCTCGATTTCATATGACTCTACCTGCCCGTCCTGAAGTTGGCTGACATGGGTTGCACCGAGAGTGCTCATTTCGTCCAATCCGCCTGCCCCATGCACGACAAATACGGCTTCAGAACCGAGTTCTTTGAGTACCTCCGCCAAGGTTTGGGTCAAGCTGCCACTGAACACCCCCATCAATTGACGGCGTGCCCCGGCAGGATTGGTCAATGGGCCGAGGATGTTAAAAATGGTACGGATGCTTAATTCACGGCGCGGGCCGATGGCATGTCGCATGGCCGGGTGAAAGGTGGCGGCAAACAAAAACCCGATGCCGACTTCATCCACACACAACGCGGCTTGTTCAGGTGTTACGCCGATATTGACGCCGAGGGCTGCTAATACGTCGGCTGAACCGCTTTTGCTGCTGGCGGCGCGGTTGCCGTGTTTGGCGACTGGTACCCCACCCCCGGCGGCAACAAACGCGACGGTGGTTGAGATGTTAAAGGTATTGCTGGCGTCTCCCCCCGTGCCGCAGGTGTCAATCACATTCGGCGTTTTGACCGGGGCATGGTTGGCGGCTTCACGCATGGCACGGGCGCTGCCAGTAATCTCATCCACCGTTTCGCCCTTCATGCGGAGCGCCATCAAATAGCCACCAATTTGGGCAGGGGTGGCCGTCCCATTCATAATCTCCCCCATCGCGGCATGGGCTTCTGCTTGGGTTAGATGCTCATGTTGGGAGACTTTGCGAATTGCTTTCTGTATGCCCATTCACCGATTTCCTCTCTCACTAACTGGGAAACAAAAAGAGACGCTCCTGTTCTAGGACGAGAAGCGTCTCCCGTGGTGCCACCTAGCTTAGGTCGAATCCAATTAAACGACCTCACTTTGGCAGGCAGGCCCCAAAAATGATTATGGCCTTGCCTATCACCCTGATAACGGTGGTGTCTCCGGCGACGGCTACTATTAATTCACCGTCGCGGCTCCCCGGCCCATTCGTTGCCATGCGCTGCACCGCCTTCTCAGCCTCGGGGCGGCTCTCTGGGGCAGACCCATCACAACTACTTATCCGGTTCAATGCCTGTGCTGGTTATGTCCTTCATAGACTAACGTTATCACACCCGACTGTCAAGTTTTTTTGTTAACCCACGCCAAGTAACCTACTGACCACCTCTCGACCTATGGTACGCTTAAATGGGAACATGAATATCCCTATCATCGTCTTATGCTAGGATTTTTATCGAACGGATATGCGAAAATCGAGGAGGCGTATTATGTCCCGATTGATGCCTACAAAAATACTGCACAGCACTCTTTTGGTCATTTTGATAGCTGCCCTTGCCCCTTCATTGGTGATGGCTGCCCCACGTCATCAATCCACCGAATTCGCCGCTACCTTAGAAGTCTATACGGAAGGCGTTGAAGTCAAACGGACCGAAACGGAGCAGTGGATTGCCGTCACAGGTCGGGCCGTAGTTGCCGCTGGTGACAGCATCCGTACCGATGCCACCGGGCAGGCCATGATTATTTGGTTTGATGACGGTACACTGGTCGAACTGCGCCCCGCTACCGAGATTGTGATTAATGCCTTTAACGGTGACCCCAATGGTGATCAATTTGTGATTGAAACCCAAGTAATTTTGGGTCAGGTATTTAATAATGTCGCCCATCTGGTCAATCAAGATTCACGCTATACCGTTGTTACCCCGACCATGCAGGCGGCAGTACGCGGCACGACCTTTGGTATTGATGTGCAAGCCGATTCGCAATCAACCATCGCGGTGGGTGCTGGCATTGTGGCAGTATCACAAGGAGAAAATGAACACCAAGTCGAGGCCGGGTTCTGGTTGCGTGCATCTGTGCCCGTCCAAACCGTCGTAGCACCCTCGGCCCCACCCACTGGTTCCGAAAGTGCCGATAGTCCGCCCGATGATGGGGGCGAAGTTGAATCACTGGTCGTGGTTGATCTATCCGAACCCCTGCCCTTTAGTGAAGCTGGCGACGACCCCATTTTGGGTGATCTTATGGCAGGCGTGGCTCAGACTTGTGCCGGAACAATAGACAGCCCTAGCTCTAGCCCGGTTCGGGTTTATAATTTCCCGGCAGAGTCAGCGGGACTCATTGGTACAGCGGCGCTTGACCAGCCCGTCGAAATATTGGCCCAATTAGCCGATGGTAGTTGGGTACAGGTGGTCTGGAATGGTGAAATTGGTTGGCTGCCAAATCAAAATGCACGTTTGGAAGAAGCCTGTCGTGCCAATCTGCCCATTGTGACCGGAGAATCCCCGCTGCCGATACCTTTACGGATGCAATAATCAGGGTTGGAGGGCCGATGGGCGAGCAATATTTCGATTCATATGAAGAAGTCTTGATGCAAGGCAATCAGGTACTGGGGGGACTCGGTGGCAAACATCATGACTTCCAGTGGCTCATTTATGCCTTTCGCCCATCACCCCATTTTGAGGCCATCCGGCATTTGTTTGATGAGCAAAACCGCCTGTGGGATGAAATGCAGGGGTTCCAAGATCAGTTGGATGAAGACCCCGATTTGGTAGAATTGGAAGATATTATAGACTCGCTCGAATCGGAATTGGATACAATCGAACAGCAAATTGATGCGCTTGAGTTGTATATCCGATCTGACCGGACGGGTCATATTACACCGATTGAAATCATTCATATCCGCGATGGTGCCGCGGAGATTCAACCCAAACTGGACTAACGCATATGGCTTCAAGATTCTGGTACAAAGACGCAGTTTTTTATGAACTGAATGTTCGGGCTTTTGCCGATGGTAATGGCGACGGACATGGCGATTTTATCGGCCTGATTCAGCGTATGGACTATCTGGTTGAGTTAGGCGTCACGGCGGTCTGGTTGATGCCCTTCTATCCCTCCCCGCTAAAAGATAATGGCTACGACATCAGTGATTTTTATAACATTGACCCAGCCTATGGCACACTCGATGATTTTAAGCAGGCATTGGCGGAATTTCATAAACGTGGGATTCGCGTGACGGTGGATTTGGTCGTGAATCACACCTCCGATCAACATCCTTGGTTTATCGAATCGCGCTCGTCCAAAGATAACCCCAAGCGCGATTGGTACGTGTGGAGCGATACCGATCAAAAATATCAGGGTACACGCATTATTTTCTTGGATACTGAACCCTCCAACTGGACACTTGACCCCCTGACAGGCGAGTATTTCTGGCATCGCTTCTACAAAGAACAGCCGGATTTGAATTACGATAATCCCGAAGTGCAAGCCGAGATGCTCAATATTATGCGTTTCTGGCTCAAGCTGGGGATTGATGGCTTCCGTGTGGACGCCGTGCCCTATTTGTTTGAGCGTGAGGGGCAAAATGGTGAAAACCTGCCCGAAACCCATGTTTATATCAAACAGATGCGGACGATGATGGATACTGAATTCCCCGGCACGATTATGCTGGCGGAAGCGAATCAGTGGCCCAAAGATTTGATGCCCTATTTGCAGGGGGATGAATTTCACATGGGCTTTCATTTTCCGCTGATGCCACGTTTGTTTATGGCGGTTCGTCAACACAATCGGCGTGAACTCATCAACATCCTAAACGAAACCCCGATGCTGCCCGAAGATTTGCAGTGGTGCATTTTCCTGCGTAATCACGATGAATTGACGCTAGAAATGGTCACGGAAGAACAGCGCCAATGGATGTGGCAAGAATATGCTCCCGACCCACGCATGAAACTAAATTTGGGGATTCGCCGCCGCCTTGCCCCGCTGTTGGATAATGACCGCCGCCGGATTGATCTGTTAAATGCGCTTTTATTTAGTCTGCCGGGGACACCCATTCTCTATTATGGGGATGAAATCGGCATGGGCGATGATATTTGGCGTTATGACCGCAATGGCGTGCGTACCCCGCTGCAATGGGACACCAGCAAACATGCCGGATTTTCGACCGCCGATACGATTGTTGAGGACATTATTTCGGATGATGTCTATGGCTATCAGCACGTGAACGTCACGGCAGCACGGCAGGATGCAGGATCATTGTTTAACGCCGTTCGCCACCAGATCAATGTACGGAAGCAGCACAGCATTTTTGGCTGGGGCGATTTTCAGATGTTGTATCCCGCCAATGAGGCCATTTTTGCCTATGAACGTTTCCTAGAAAAACCGGAGCAGGGCGCGACACGGGTTTTGGTGATCGCCAATCTTGCTGATAGTGAACAATCGGTTGTACTGGATACAAGCGCGTTTGGCGGATTTTCTCCCGTAGATTTGCTGACAGGCCAAGCCTACCCAAGTCTTGGTAGTGCAACCTATACCCTGCATTTGCCGCCATATAGGTGTGTTTGGCTAGGCGCGTAGTCTATTCTGGCAGGGTACTGGGTGGGGTTGGATCGCCGACATAGGTGTTTAGGGCTTCCACAAGCTCATTCATCCCCACTGGTTTGCTCAAAAAGAGGGTTGCACCTGCGTCCATCGCGCTTTTAATATCCTCATCTTTGCTGACTTTAGATAGGATAAAAACGGGCAACTGCTGGCGCGACAGGTCACTGCGAATCATGCGGCAAATGTCCGTGCCGGGAAAGTCGGGCATGTTCAAATCTACAAAAACGGCATGGGGCAGTTGAGTGGCGATATTTCGCATGGCATCCCCCGCACTGGCCGTCACCGTGACACTGTAGCCCAATCCATCCAATAATCCATTAAGCGCTTCGGCCATCTCAGCATCGGAATCCACCACCAAAATGCGGCGTGGGCCGACTTCCTGTGTTTCTTCTTCCTCTTGATTTAACACCGGTGGTATGTTGCTCTTGGAAACTTTGACGCCTTCATGAACGGGCTGCATCGCAAAAAACACTTTAAGTTCAGCAAGGCCAACACTCAGGGTATCCCCATGTCGTAAGCGGTAGGGTTCATGAGCTAACAGGCGGTGTCCGTTCAGGCGGGTGCCGTTGGTGCTGCCCAAATCCACCACCAGAAGATGTTGTTCGTTAGCCTGAATTTCGGCATGGCGACGCGATACCCCGCTTTCCGTTCCACGAAATGGTCCAAGGTCAACATCCGCCGCCGTATTCGTTTCGGGGTCGGTGCGACCAATGACGATTTTGCTTGGTACAGCCAATTGAATCGCCAAGACCTGCCCCATAATTTCAAACCGCACCATCCACGGCAAGGCGGGTAAATCTTTGGTATGACCTGTCGCGGGTTGTAAATTCCCGGTCGGTGGACGCTGCTGGGGGGTCAAACGGCGCGTCGTGCGTCGGCTGTCGTCAGTCATCATCACTCCTTCATAGATTGAAGCCATCCCACCCTTCAAATTATAAGGCCGGATAACAAAAAGGTGTAGGCGAATTTGCCCACACCTCTTTTTCAGTGACTATTGGCTTTCTATTCGCCGATTACGACCTTAATCGCCGATTCGACGCTGTTTTCGGGCTTGACACCCAACTGCACATCCACGATTTTGCCATCTGGCCCGATGACCCAATGGGAGCGAATAACGCCCATATATTTTTTGCCATACATGGATTTTTCGCCCCATGCGCCCCACTGCTCCAAAACCTCATGTTTGGGGTCAGAGACAAGGGTATAGGGCAAGTTTTGTTTGGCGATCCATTTTTTCAGCGCGGCGGGTTCATCAGGGCTAATGCCGATGACGGTGGCATTTTTATCTTGAAAACGGGGGAAGGCGTCGCGCAGGCCGCACGCTTGAGTGGTGCAGCCGGGGGTATCCGCTTTTGGATAAGCAAATAAGATCACCGTCTTACCGCGAAAATCCGACAATTTAGTCGGCTGTCCATCTTGATTTAGTAATTCAAAATCCGGGGCCATATTCCCAATATTCGGCATAGTCATATTCTCCCTTAAGTAGACTCCAACAAGTACATCTTTGACACGTAGACGCGCATTGGTCTTACATCTTAACCTTGCAGACTGCCTAACCAAATCAGATTTGCCACCTGCTCCAATTCGCCAGTGTCGAGGCTCATTTTGTAGGTGGTCTGACTGCTCAAATCTACGACAAGCGCGGCGGTGTTGCGGTCAATAAACGCCATTGGTCGCAGCCGTTGTTCGGATGAACTGCTGACCACGCGCTGTTCGCCCGTCGCAAAATCTGCCATCACCAAGGCGAAGGTCGGTAGGTCGTCAGGTAACGCTCCTTGTACTCCCCCCATCGCATACAGCAGCATCGAGCCACCGGGACTCAATAAAATATCCCCCGCCTGTGTAAACAACACCTCCGGGGCGGCCTCAATGCGGCGTTCTCGATTATTTTCTAGGTTCACCAGCCGTAATTCATAACCAACCCCACTGGCGGTGCGTTCCAACCGAATCAAGGTGCGGCCATCATCGGCAATCGAGGCGGCGCAGAAGCAGTTCGGCTCACCGGGGAGATGAAAATAGCTCTGGCGTTGTTCAATATAGGCTTCGACTAATTGATAATCGAGGAACAAATCTTCAGGGCGGCGCGGTTCGGTGGGATGCTCCAAATCGAAAAACACCCGACTGCCATCATTCGACACAGCAATCATTGCCACCCGCGAATAGGAACGTGCATCGGTTAGCGGAATGGTGGGCAGGGCCTGTAATTCCGTCCCGTCCAAATGGGCCACATACAGCGACGCCTGCCAGCCATTTTCAAAATACATTTCGGCCCATGCGATGGTACGCCCATTCGGTGAGATAGCCCATTCAATCCGCAGCAGGGTTTGATCGGTGCGCTGTGGGATGAAATTGAGATCGAAGATGCTGCCATTGGGGGTAATCAATCGCGGCAAGATGCCTACCGGATCACGATAAATGACCCCGTTGGCGGTCAGGGTAAACTCTTCCAACAGATTGAGTTCCGGCGGGAAATTGTCAATCGTCGTGATGGCGCTTAATCCGGTGACGGCATTGGCAAAATAGACCGTGACCGATTGCGCCTTGCGGTCATAACCTAAAAAGACATCAATCGGTGCGACTCCCTGTGCGTTGCTAGATGGCGGTGCTTGCCAAATAAATACTGCAAGCAGGAATACAAGCCAAATCTTTTTCATGCCATTTTTGCCTTACGGATGAGGTCAAGAATCTGCGGTAGCGCTTCGCCGGACGGCATGGGTAACCAGTGTGTGGCGAGATAGGTGATGTCGCTTTGCTGTGGATTGATTTCCACCACTGTTGCCCCGGCTTCTTTGGCGTACAGAGGCAATAACGCCGCCGGATAAACCGCACCTTTGGTTCCAATCACCAACATTACATCGGCCTCTTGGCTCAAATCAACGGCACGATGGAGGGCATCGACGGGTAGCGACTCCTCGAACCACACTACATCAGGTCGCAGATAGGCCGTTTCGCAATGCGGGCAAATGGGCGGGCCACTTTCTTTATCCCATATTAACTGCGCGACATCGGCATAGGTCGGGTTGCCCTGACAATTGGCGAAACATTTATCCTTGCGAATATCACCGTGTAAACAAATGACATCCGTGCTGCCTGCCATCTGATGAAAACCGTCAATATTTTGGGTGACGATGATGACCTGTGGCAATAAATCTTCCAATTGCGCGAGGGCATAATGACCGGGGTTGGGTTCACATTTTCCGACCAGTTCACGCCGATATTGATACCAATCCCAGACCAGTTTGGGGTTGGCTTGGAAGGCACGCGGCGTCGCCAATTGGGTTGGGTCATATTTGGCCCATAAGCCGTCGATGGCATCACGGAAAGTCGGAATACCGCTTTCTTTGCTCATGCCTGCCCCGGTCAATATCACTAGCCGCTGCGAATCCCCAATAATTTCAGCGAGTTGTTGAATTGTTGCTTCTGCCATATAGGTACCATCTGTCGATTACACAAAAATCACAAGGATATAAGAGATCTTCATGGGCGAGAACCCCAATAAAAAAGGGTTATTCAATCATCCAAATTCGTATTGTGCCGTCTAAACTCGCCGTTGCGAACATATTGTCAACTGGCGACCAAGAAACTGAAGTTACATCATCGCCAAATGAATCAATCGTTCCCAACAATTTACCAGTCTGTGAATCCCAAATTTCAACCTTGTCTTCGGTTGCGGAGGCGACAAAAGTACCCTCTGGACTCCATGCTAAGGATTCAATTCCTTCTTCTGAAATACCTTGAAAAGGGATCGAAAGCTCGTCGGTTGAGATGTTCCATATCCATAGATAGCATTCGCGTAGCGGCTGATTACAACTGACACCCGCAAGATTTTGCCCGTCTGGACTCCATATAAACCGATCTGTGGGGTAAAAGTGATTTTCTTCAGGTGGCAGTGATGCTGACAACGGTTCGTAGCCACGAGAATCCCAAACCTGGATTGCCCCTTCATAGGTAGAGGTTGCTATTTTTTCTCCGCTGGGACTCCAAAGTGCGATGGAAATAGTTGTAGTGTCTCCTTGTAAATAGCTTAAAAAATGACCCGTCTCAACGTCCCAAACAAATATCATTCTTGAGTGATTAATTCCGCCAACTCCTAGTAACCGCTGGTTATCTGGACTCCAAGATATGAATAGAATTCCTTGACTAAGCTCACTTATGCTAGTCAACATCTGGGGTTCAGGGTTGGAAAAATCCCAAATATCTATCGCGCCATCAGAACTACTTAGTGCTAGTCTTCCGTTTGAACTCCAAGTTATTATTTCTATAAATTGAGAGTCCGACGATTCAAGTGTATATAACAATTCCCCAGTACGAGAATCCCAAACTTGTACACCATTTTCATAGAGACTGACTGATGCCAGAAGGTCCCCGTTTGGACTCCAAGCAACCTTGTAAAACGGAGGGTTATTCTCCTCAATTGTTTTCGATATGTACTTAGTATTGGTATCGAAAATATCAATTTTATCTCCCCTGAAAATAGCTAGAAATTTGGTCTTTCCATTCCATGCCGCTTTCGCTCTTACGTAGACATAATTCTGACCCTCTAGTTTAAAAATGACTGTTGGTTGGTCATCCACTACATCCCATTCGTATACTGCGTAGTTGTTAGTAATGCTGTTCAAAACTGAGTTAGAGACCCAAGATAAGAGTATAACCCATGGGGTCTGCAAGTTTTGTTTCGCTGAGATTTCGCCGACTTCCAAATCCCAGATGTAGGTTCTACCGTTTCCACTCACTGCGATTCGTTGATTATCAGGACTCCATGCCAAAGCATCTACGATACCAGTATCAGATTCCAAGATAGAACTAACTTCTCCACCTATGATGTCCCAAATAACTATCCGCCCTTCGCTATCTCCACTTGCGATTTGAGTACCTAGAGGATTCCAAGTAAGAGAAGAAACACGATAAATTTCTTGGTCTATTTCTAATGTGGATACAATTCCAAAATCTTCAGTATTCCAGATAATGATATAGTCGTGATAAGACCCAAAATATGATACGGCAAGAAATTTGCCATCGGGACTCCAACTTACCAACTTTACAGCCTCATTGAATGGGTTCTCGAATATGGTGATTATTTCCAAAGCCGGATAGCTCCAGACTGTTACTTTTCCTTCGTTGTCACCAACTGCGATTTTATTTCCTTCCGAATTCCAAGAGACGCTGACAGCCCTTCCAGTCGTATTTAGCTCGACCGAAATATTATCATCCAGTCCGTATAATCGCACTCCAAGACCATCGGCTACCGCTAATATCTCACCTGTAGGGTTCCAGTTGAGGCTTTCCACGGAACCCCGCCCAATCCGCAAAATTTCATGGTAGCGAAAATCATCAAAAGCGAGATTCTTTGACACACTTTGAAATGCGAACATCAAGGAAAACGCAACGGCAAAGATTTGGCGTATTTTCATAGTTATTCATACCTCTATTGGATAACTGATTTTATAACCTCCGTTTACCGCCATCGGTCCCCAGATTTTTACGCGCTTGTTGGGCCGCATCCGCCAAATTTTCATCATCTACATATCCCATTGCCGCGTAGAAGGCCGCATCATAGGCGCGGGTCTTGACCACGACAGGCATTGGGACAGCATGACCCAACAAAATGGCCTGCTGCTTGGTATCCAAACGAGACAGCACTTCACGCAAGGCCGATGCGCCACTGATACCTGTTAAAACAGCGGCAATATCCCGCTCATTATCAAGTAGCGCCGTCACCCGTGTCCCAATCTGGCTCATGACCTCTTCATCAATTCCGCTGGGGCGTTGATCTACTACCAACAGCGTCACGTTATATTTACGCATTTCGCGGGAGATAATCCCAAAAATCGTCTGACGGGCAATCTGGGGGTCAAGGAATTTATGGGCTTCTTCGATGGTAATCATCAATTGGGGCGGCTTCATGGAATCATCACCGAGGGCTTTTTCAATGCGCTCGACGTAATATTGGTGGATGCGGCGGGTTAGGTAATTCGCCACCAAAATATAGGCTTCAAGGATGTTGCCATAGCGCCCAAATTCCAAGACGATGCTTTTGCGTTGTTCAATCAGTTCGATAATCTTGCCCACGCTATCCCCAACGGCCCCATCGGGTTTTAAGAACCCCCAGCGTTCAAAACGGCGCAGGCGGCGTTCTAGGGCTTGAATGGAGGCCCCGCTGACACTTGATGTCTCCATCAGCTCTTCCATCGCGTCGGCATTCAGACGCAAAAAGGTCGAAATCCATTCCACACCAAAACGTTTGCGGAGCATATAGGCCGCGTCAATCATCGAATCGGATAAATCGAGCGTGCCCTTGAGCATCTCAATATCTTGCGGCTCAATTTCGTCATATCCTAGCGTGACCACATAGTCATATTTGGCTTTGCGGCGGCGCGATGATTCTTCATCCAGCGTTAAAATCGCCACTTCAGAGGGGAATAGCTGTTTCAGCCCTTTGGCTTTTGGTCCGCGCTCGTCGGTCACTTCCCATCCATAGTCGTTGTGCATGTCGAAAATCAGCGACACTGCCATGCGCCGCTGAATGACACCTGCCAGCAAAATACGGGTGAGGAAACTTTTGCCTGTGCCGCTTTTGCCAAATACTCCCACCGAACGTTCGACCAAACGGCGCAGGTCGAGATTGATTTGCGTTTCTTCAAGTTCCAACGGCGCACCGACATTAAAATGCGTAGCGTCCTCCTGCCCAAACACGTCATTCACATCTTTGACCGTCGCAATTTCAACGGGCATAAAATGGCTGGGGATGGTTTTGACCGGGCGCGGTTCGCTGGAAAGTTCATCAATCATCAGCATCGGGGCAATGTGCAGCGTACCAAACGCCGCCGTGCCCGCGTAAATCGCGCTCAAAAACGGGTCTTGCAGATCGGGTGGGCTTGCCATCATGGCGGCATTCGAAACATCTAATTGAATATCGGTGACCATGCAGAAAAAGCGTTTCTTCAGGCCACGCACCACGACATAGCGCCCAACGGCTAAGTCTTCAATCGAGGTCTCGCGGTCAAGTTTGATTTGCAGCCCTTTACTAAGTGAGCCACCGACCACCACCCCCAAACGTTTGCCGGGGCCATCGGTGATGACAGGCCGTCCACCCCCATCGCGTGGAAACCAGTTATCCAATTGACTGCGATTCTTTTGGCTTGCCATAAATAGTCCCTGTGTATTTCAAACATATGTTCTCTGATTATACAAGGTTTTGGAGATGTGAAAATAGATAGGGCTTCGGAAAACCCTATCTATCCATACCCGATCTATTGGGTTATTGCTTAGGCGTGTTAGCGGGCCGAGGCCAATAGTTGGTCAATCACCCGCATATTGTCAACCGCATCTTGGGCGGGGAAACGTTGCGGACGATTATTGAGGAGGGCATCGGCAAAATCTTCTGCCATCAGTTGATGGTGATCCACCGGCGCGGTTCTAAATTCTTGATAGGTTTCGCCCTGCCACAACTTAATGGTGTATTCGCTGCCGGGGCGCATCGTGAAGGCTTCTTCTACCCAAAGCCGACCCGCCGAGCCGCGAATTTCGTAGCCATTCAAACGATAGCTGCGTAATCCGCAGTCAAAATGCCCCAAGACACCGGATGGAAATTGCAGCAGGCCCACCAGTGACTCATCCACCCCGGATTTTGCCCCAAAATTGGCAAAGCCCTGCACCCGATTTGGTTCTTCACCAGTCAGTAATCGCATCACGTTGACGCAGTAGCACCCCACATCCATCAACGCCCCACCTGCCAAATCTTTGTTCAGGCGGATATTGTTTTCGTAGGTCAAGGTGAAGGTGAACGAGGAGTTCAGCAGCTGAACATCGCCAATCCGCCCCTCCGCCAACAATTCGCGTACTTTGATGGTCTGGGGGTGGAAGCGATACATAAACGCTTCCGCGAATGGCACATTCCGTTGAGCGAAGGCATCTACCATTTGTTGGGCTTCAGTAGCATCACGGGCTAGGGGTTTTTCGCACAGGGTCGGCTTTCCGGCCTCGGCACAGCGAATACTCCATTCAGCATGTTCGCTGTTGGGCAGTGGGTTATAAATCGCATCTACATTCGGGTCGTTCAGTAGCGCTTCATACGAGCCATAGGCCGTGGGGATATTGAGTTCTCCAGCAACGGCCTGTGCTGTTTCAAGATTGCGACTGGCGATAGCGACAACCCGACCATTTGACGATTGTTGAATAGCAGGAATGACGCGCACCCTACCAATACGGGCAGTGCTAATGACACCCCAACGAATTTGATTAGCCATTGGCGGCTTGTGTCCGATTCAATTGACGGGCCAGCCGTTCGTTGCGTTCAAATTCACGGAACGTCATCATCTTTTCGGTTGCTTCATCCCACAGCGCCAAATTCTTGGCAACCAGCTTAACACTGCTCCACATGGTCAAGGTCACCACTTTATGGAATTCCGGATTCTCGTCGTGGCACTCTTGCAGTAAATAGTTGGGGATGAGTGGGCTAAGGTGGTGAATGTGGTGCAGGCCAATATTGCCGGTAAACCATTGCAGCACTTTGGGTAGTTTGTAATAGGTGCTGCCTTTTAGGGCGGCGTCTTCATATGTCCAATGCGGGTCTTTTGACCAATAGGCATCTTCAAATTGGTGTTGGACGTAGAACATCCAGACCCCGGCACTTGATGCAAAGAAGATCATAGGCAGGTAGGCCATCAGGAAATTACCAAACCCGAAGGTCACTGACATGAGGACAATGAATGTTAGAAACTGCACATCGGTGCGGATGACACTCATCAATCCACGTCGGCCATGCGTGTGTTTGTAGGCAAAGGGTAGACGGAACAACACCACAAACATCAACGGTGCCCCAATGAGGAACAAGAACGCTGGGTTACGATAAAGCTTGTACCCTAAACGTTTCCATGAGGGTAACGCGCGATACTCATTGACGGTCATGGTGTAAATATCACCCGTCCCGCGATGATTGAGGTCACCATTATGGGCGTGGTGAATGGCATGATTGGTGCGCCACATGTCATAGGGGGTCAGGGTGACGACGCTGCAAAGATTGCCAACAATCGTGTTCCATTTTTTCGATTTAAAAAATGACCCATGCCCTGCATCATGCTGAATAATGAAAACCCGCATCATAAATCCCGCCGCCAACAGCGAACAGGGCAGCGACAGCAAAATCGAAACATTCACCAAAATGGCGCTCAAAATCAAAAAGAACCAGAACGGTATATAACTGTTCAGGATTTGGATTATGCTGGCGTTGATAGTAGGCTTTTGATAGGCGGCAACAATCCGTACCCATGCCGGTTTGGCTTTTTTGGCAGTAGTCTCTTGCATTTATGGATCTATCCTTTACTTAAACGATACGGCCTGTGAAATATGTCACATTAGTGTTCAAAGGATTAAACACTCGCTGCGGCAAAAAGTCACGATAATTTTCCGAATTTAGTGAATTTTGTCAAAAATTATTGAATTTATTACCAATCCGACGTTTTACAGATTTTTTGCAAATTCTTGGGCGTATTGGGCTTCATGCCAGTGTATAATGAATCAATGTGGGTGAATAAAAACTCACTTTTCAAGGAGCATAATGCGTGAATCCCTATCAAGACGATTCTCATCAACCCCCGATAGATATGACACCAATGCCCGCTTTGTATGAAACACCTCGCCAAGAGGTTCATACCCTCCGTCGGCGTGGTAGCGGTATATTTCGGGAGGTGTTTCAGACGGCCCTCTTGGTAATTATCCTGTATACGGGCCTCAACCTGTTCATTCCGCGTTATATCGTGGAAGGCCACAGCATGGAACCGACTTTCTACAATCATGAGCGCATTGTGGTTTCGCGCCTGCATTACATCATTGGCGATCCCCAGCGTGGCGATGTGGTTGTGCTTGATTTGGATAATCGGATTGATTTGTTAAAGCGTATTGTGGCCCTCCCCGGTGAGACGGTGACAATGGATGAGGGGCAAATTTATATCAACGGTGTGGCGCTGGATGAACCCTATGTCGCCGAACTGTGCCAGACCTATTCTTGCCAAGACCGTAAGTGGGTGTTAGGCGAAGATGAATATTTTGTCTTGGGTGATAATCGCAATCACAGCCGCGACAGCCACGACTTCGGCCCAATTAAACGTTCACAGATTATTGGCAAAGTTTTGATGAAATATTGGCCTCCCAGTGATTGGTCGTGGGTTTCCGGTCAAGATTACATAGATTAGCGCCCATATGCGACGATTTTGGGGTATCTGGGGCGTTTTCATCGCTGTCATTTATGGCGGGGCAATCGTTTTGGCGGATGCCCCACCTGCTCCAACCAGTGCCTCGACCTATCAACAAGGTTGCGGTGTTGTAGATTCCCCCGACGACTTTGACTACCCGGTTGATACCACCCAATTCCAATTGATTAACCCCTTTATGCGCCCAAATGCCCGATTTGAAGGCCAGCTTCACGCCGGGGATGATTGGGTCAGCATCGAAGGGCCATCGCTTGGGCTCCCTGTGCGGGCATTTGCGCCGGGGCGTGTCACCTATTCCAATCCCGAAGGTTGGGGGCGAGATCGCGGTGTCGTTATCGTTCAACATACGTTCCCAACAGTCACAGTTTTTTCCGTTTATGGGCATATGGAAGAAAGCGGCGGTTATCTTTTTCCCGCTGAAGGGACATGCGTCAACAAAGGTGATATTGTTGGTGCGATTAGTGACCCCCGCCCTGCACCCCATCTGCATTTTGAAATTCGCACCATGTGGCCCAACTATCCGGGGCCGGGCTATTGGACAGTTGACCCCCGGCTGCGCGGCTGGCTAAACCCCCGTCAGTTTATTGAAAACTGGCGCGGCTGGCTGCATCCCGCCCATCACTGGCACACCACGCTTATTGATGAAAGCGGCCCACGTTTTGACCCCATTTTCCGCGCCGACGGCATGGTATTGTTTGTAGATGACAGCCAATATCGCGCCTATAACAACGAGGGTGGGCGTCTCTGGGAATATCGCCTTGCTGATTCGATTGATGTGGTCGGCTTCGCGGGTCTGACCGATGGCGATACTCAGGTGGCATTGATTGGTGCAGCGGATGGACGGGTACAAATCTGGAATCAATATGGCGGTTTTCTGGAGGAGTGGTCAACCGGATTAGCGGGCATCGCTCAAGGGCCAATCGTGTTGGGGCAGTCCATTTTGTTGATAGATACCAATGCCACCCTACATGTTTATAATCACCAGCGCCAGCCCCTTGCCGATTATGCCGATATTAGCCGAATTACCGCACAAGCATCCACCTCCCAACTCAAGGCCATATTGACCAGCGGCAATGAATTGTTGGTTTTTTCATCGGATGGCGTGTTACTTGAACGAGCCGAGGTTTTGCCCAATTCTGATCTTGCCGCCGCACCGGATGGCAATATTTATCTGCGAAATCAGGGCACGCTTGAGATGATTGCCCCAGATGGTACACATACCCCTGTAGTGGATAACCTTGAAATCAACCGCACCGACAGCGCCATGCTTGCCACCCATTCGAGCCTATTGGTCATGTGGGGTGTGAATGGCAAAGACACGCTTTCGGCGTTTTCATCGGAGGGCGAAATGGTATGGACAACCGAAGTAGGTGTTGAAAACCTCAGCCATGTCCGTTTGATAGAAGCGGATGCCTGCACCCTTGTGATGGCCGACCAAACCGGACATATGCTCGCCTTGGACACAAAGACCGGAAACATTTTGGGGCAAGTAAGTGTTTGGGGCGATTATCGCAACGAAGTCTGGATTGGCAGCTATCCCAACGAAAACCTACTGCGGGTGATGTTATCCAATCAACTGCTCGGCTTCGACATTAATGTTTTATCGGGGCGGGCCTGCGGGTCATAATACTTCGATGCGCCGTGCCGAACTCATTGCCCAAATCGCCGACCATATCGCCCACTTAAAGCGCCCGCCGCCTGTCAAAATTGCGATTGATGGTATTGACGCATCCGGCAAAACGACCCTTGCCGATGAACTTGCCGCATTTTTAGAGCAGGCCGGACATCCCATGATTCGCGCTTCAATAGATGGCTTTCATAATCCGCGTGAGGTGCGTCATCAAAAAGGGCCGCTTTCACCGGAAGGCTATTTCTATGATTCGTTTGATTACTCGGCCCTCAAAAAACGGCTACTTGACCCTCTCTGCGAAAATGGCGGTTTATGCTATCAGACCATCCTGTTTGATTACAAGACGAATACCGATGTACAAGCATCAGCCGAAATTGCACCGGACAATACCATTTTGTTATTCGACGGGGTGTTTTTGCAGCGCCCTGAACTAGACTCCTATTGGGATTTCAGGATTTTTGTGGACGTACCGTTTGAGGTGGCGTTGGCGCGGGCTTTGGAACGCGATGTAGCCCTCTTTGGAGATAAGTCTCTGGTGCTGGAGCGTTACCAAAAACGTTACATGCCGGCTCAACAGCTATACATAGACCTATGCCATCCCCACGACCACGCGAATCTTGTGGTGAAGAACCATGACCCAATAGACGCCTATCTCATTGTCAATCGACCCTAAAAAAATGCCCAATACCTCTTGTTTGAAGCATTGGGCATCGCTAATTTTTAGGCCAATTTGATGATGCAGCCTTCATTGCCACGCAGTTGCAGCGAACTGGGGTTGACCGATTCTTCACGATCCAGATTGGTTGAGAGAACAATCTGCCCGTTTTGACTGATCGGTAGATTGAGGGTTTGTGCCGTTTCGGAAAAATTGAGGGCCACCAACCAGCGTTCACCGTCATAGTCGCGCACATAGGCTAGGCAGTGTGTGTTGTTCTGCTGGACGGTTGCGTAACTGCCAATATTCAACGCGGGGGTCGCACGACGCAGGGCCAATAATCGGCGCGTGAAAGCCAGCATCGAACGCGCCTCTTTTTGCTGATTGGCGACATTGATTTCAGGGTAATCATCAGCGACGGGCAGCCATGTCTGAACCCCTGCCGTGCTAAATCCGGCATTCGGGCTGGCATCCCACTGCATAGGCGTTCGTTCTGGGTCACGCCCCACGCCAATACCCTTGACGTTTTTGCCCCAAGGGTCTTGTTCCAATTCAGGTGGGATGTCCACATCGTGCATCCCGATTTCATCTCCATAATAGATGGTGGGTGTGCCGCGTAGTGTCAAAAGCAGCATCATGGCCGACCGGGCAGCATCGGCCCCAACACGGCTGGCAATCCGGTGTTCGTCATGGTTGCCGAGGACATAATTGGGCCATGCCCCTTGTGGTACGGCGGCTTCAACCCCCTCAATCACTTTTTGGAAAATCTGCGGATTCCACGCCGTCCCAATAAAGCCAAAATTGAATGGCATATGCAGTTCGTCCAGTTTTTCGCCGTAATATTTGGCCCACTCTGCCCAATCAAAAATGTGGATTTCACCGACGGAGAAGCGTGGACGATGGCTGCTGTAGCGATCCAGTAGGGCGCGGAATTCCCGCAGGGCACCGTGAATATCAGGATGGCCCTTGTCGTGAATATGCATTTGGGAATCGTAATCGCCAAGCGGTTTGAAGTCGGTTTTCATTTCCGCATTTGGAGGATTATCGCTCAGATGGGGGTCTTTCATGATAAAGTGGGCCACGTCAATGCGGAAGCCGTCCACATCACGGTCTAGCCAAAAGCGCACGGCATCCAACATGGCTTGTTTGACTTCGGGATTACGCCAATTGAGATCGGGTTGTTCTTTAAGAAAGCTGTGCAGATAGTATTGTTGGGTGGCAGCATCCCATTCCCAAGCCGACCCACCAAAAACGGATAGCCAATTATTGGGTGGGCTACCATCCGGCTTCGCATCGGCCCAAACGTACCAATCACGCTTGGGGTTATCCCGTGAAGAGCGCGATTCAATAAACCACTGATGCTGGTCAGAGGAGTGATTCGGCACAAAATCAATCACGACATACATATTGCGTTGATGGGCTTCTTTTACCAGCTTGTCGAAATCTTCCAGCGTGCCAAACATCGGGTTGATGTCGCAATAATCGCTGACATCATAGCCAAAATCCGCCATCGGGGAGGGGTAAATGGGCGAGAGCCAAATCGCATCAATGCCCAATTCCTTCAGATAGTCTATTTTGCTGATGACCCCTTGCACATCCCCAATGCCATCATTGTTATCGTCTTGAAAGCTACGCGGGTAGATTTGATAGATGACACCCCGCTGCCACCATAACGCCTCACTTGATTTCAGTTGCATGAGTTTTTCCTTCGGGTATATACCATCGGAACAAAAAACAAACAGCGGGCTACTAACTACCCCATGCGTCTTGTTGGCGCATAACTGTTGCTTCGATATTGTGTTCCCTAAACCATCCCACCATCTGGTCGCGCATGACCAAAAGTTCAGTGCTGTAATGGGTTGAGCCAAGCATATTGATGTCGAGGCCAGCGATATAGGCGGGGAATTCTTCGCGGCTCTTGCGGGCATATTCACTGGTACCGAACAACCACCAATGTCCGGTGATATAGGTATCCGCACCCAATTGACAGGCCTCATCAATAAATTGCGGGTCACCGCCGCCACCGGGGGTTATGGCGATATGATGAACAGACTTTCCATTATTCAAACATTGGTCATAGCGTAGCGTAGGCAGTTCACAAACCTCGGCTAATTTCTGCGCGATTTCTTGGAAGGTGGTCGGCTTAACCGTGCCGTGCATCCCGGCATAGCCCGCCACATAATAGCCAAAACGTTGCTGATCTTCTAGGCCAAGCGCATCGGCAAAGGCGTTGGCGGTGCTGATTTCGACATGGCAGTCTAGCGGGGCATGGCAGCTATACAGGCTGATGTTGTGTTCTTTGAGTTCCTCAAGTTGTTCAACTTTGATCGGTGCAAACTCGGCGCTTTTTTCGCTATAGGCGGCGGGGTGATGCACAAAAATAAGCGATCCCTTTGCGCCCCGTTCAACTTCTTTGGCGATGATTTTGTCAATGATGCCCTGCGTGGGGAAAACCGCGAGATATACCCGGTCAATCGTCGCTTCTGGTTCGGGATTTTCTAGCATCAAGCCGTTCCACGCCCCTTGTATAAAGGTGGGACGATAGAACCGCTGGACAGCCCCTTTATAGCTGTCGGGCAAAAACTGCTCCCAATCTTTCTCGGCAAACGCTTCTACATTAAAAAACGTGTCGAGTTCTATACAAATCTCAGGCAGGCTAACAGCGGTCATTCGTCGGCATCCTCATGATTTTGTGAGCGGGTATTGCGCTCGGCATAGGCTTTTGCTTCGCGTTGGACAAATTCAACACAGGCCACGATGCTGGGGTCGGGGCGAATATCCCAACTAAACGGTATTGTTTTGGCCTGCACAATTTCAAGTGAGGGCCATGTGGCTTCCACAAAGCCTAATGCCCCCGGTTGGGGATGAAGTATTAGATAGCCATCTGCGGCAGTAGCAACTATCTCGTTGGATGGTGAATCGTTGAGCGTCCACGTCACGGCGGGTACAGAGGCATTCGGCCCTAGATTGACCACCATATCCCGCCATTTCCAACGCGCTGGCAGGGTATTTTCCATCAGGCGCATTTGTACCGTTTCTTGCATTCCCATCATATCTTCGACCCCCAGCCCATCGGCATGGACGGCGGCATAACCCATCGCATCTAGCACCAGATAAGGGGCGCGATTTTCGGTGACCTGACAATCCCATGAATCCGCATCCCATGCCCCGCCTAAATCCATCAGCAAAATGGGGCGTGGCGTTTCGGCAAGCAGCACCGATCGCATTCGTTGAATCATGGCGGATACGTGCGGCATCAATTCAAAATTGGCCCGCAGATTTGCTGTGAACAGGACTATCAGAGAAGGAAATTGGGACTGGTCAGTCATAAACCCGGCTATTCACGGATCTGGGCCAGCATATTGCCCAAATGCCAATACGCATCTAACCGTGAGATTTTGTCCCCCACAAATTGAAAAACTGAAATGCCACTAAACTCGGCGGTCTTGGTATTTTTCGCTGTTCCACTAACCGACCACCGCACCGCGAGACGGTCATTTCCACCGGGGTAGACACTGTCGGTTCGCATTTCAAAAAAATGCCACGTCTCGGCCATGCCAACAAAAAATTTACGCAATCCGGTTTCGCCGCGAAATTCTGCCGCACCGTAGGGGTCATGCACCACACAATCGGGCGTAAATAAGTGGAGGTATAGATCGAGACTGAACGTATTAAGGGATTTCTGGTAATTCTCGACCATATTCAGTTGTTGCAGATAATCCATGTGGGGCGCTCCTAGAAAATTAGCTGATGGCTAATCCTTGTTCGAGAATGCGTTTTAGGTTAGCAAGGCCAACCTCCAAATTTTGGACATTTTCGCGTTCGACCAGTGTCTTGTCAAGAATCCGCCCCAAAACCGAAGCAGGCAGCATATATTCTATACGCATTGTCAACTGTGTGTGGTTGGCCTCCACCGCTTCAAACTGGAAATCGAAGGCGCAATCAATTCCGGTCAGAGTTTTAATATAGAGGCGCTGATTGGCGACAAACTGCATCACCTCATGCTCGCCCCGCACTTTAATACCCATCATGTTATATTGATAGCGTGATCGGGAACCTACTTGGGTAGGGGGTGAGGTAAGGCGTTCTTGCAGCTCAATCGGAGGCCACCATTCCGCCATACGTTCAGGCTGTTCAGTCACAAAAGTGAATACTTTTTCAACCGGGACATCAATTTTGATAGCTTGTTGGACTTGAGGCACGCATTTGTCTCCTGACTCATACCATTCCTCATCATCATTGGAGTTTGATTATAAATGGGTTTAGGGGATGTTTCAAAGGGTCGAATAACAGAGGAGGCGTAGGGCAAGGGTGACGCATACGTTAAAAGGCAACCGTGCATCTGATTTGAGATGGTTTGATAATAAACTTAGAAGAACCCTGTGATGAAAGAGGCCCATGATATGACCAAACGAATGCTTGGCTTGCTTGTGATGATAATTGCAGTGCCGATGCTGGCCTGTACCCTCACTGGTAGCGATGATAACAAAAACACCAGCCCCACCACCGGGCCAGTAGTCGGGCCGATTCAATTGACGGCGACGGCGATTGTGTCGCAAGGGGGCGATGATGTCCCCGGTGTCCCGACTGCTACCCTTTTTCCGACCGCCACCCCTACGCGACAGGTCGTTGCCAATAACCCCACATCACAGCCAATTGGCCCACCCTCGTTTGGTAATATTTCTTTTAGCACGACGGCAGGCGGGGTGGATATGACGGCGTTTCCAGCCGGGACAAAAGAGGTCTTTGTACGTTGGAATTATGCCAATGTGCCAATTGGAACCAACATGTCCCGCCAGTGGTATCGGGATGGGGTTTTGGTCACCTCACGCGATGAGGCATGGAGCAGCAATTGGGGTATCACGGGACGCCTGACCCATATTAAATATTTTGATACACAGGCTGGACTCCCCGCAGGCAGCTATTATGTCGTTATTCGCCTGCCCAGTTTCGGCACGGAAATTTCGGGTACATTTACCATCAGTGCCACCGCTCCAACCTTTAGCAATCTGACGTTCAGCGGCACAAGTGCTGGCGCTGCGACCACCGTTTTCCCCTATGGCACACAGGAGGTCTATGCCCGTTGGCAATATACCAATGTGCCAAGCGGGTCAGTTATGCGCCGTGAGTGGTATCGCAATGGGGTGCAGTTCATTACGCGGGATGAGGCATGGAAACCGGAATGGGGCAGCAGCGGCACTCTCAGCCATATCCGTACCTACAATTTTGATTCCGGCTACGGGCTTGAACCCGCTGATTATCGTGTCGTGATTTATCTGCGCGATTTTCCAGCGGTGCGTGTCGAGGGTACATTCAAAATCGAATCGAATCTAGGGCCGCGTTTTACCAATCTGCGTTTTGCCACCAGCGGCAACGGCACAGCAGCGACCAATTTCTCCAATGGAACGAAAGCCGTTTTTGCCATCTGGGATTATGCTAATATGCCCAATGCCGCACAGGTACGCCGTGTCTGGACACGCGACGGGGTGACCGTAGCCGATCGCACCGAAGCATGGGATTTCAGCAAATATGGCACGAATGGCACCGTGCGTGACATCTCGCTATTTGATAATGTCGCGGGTTTGACCCCCGGCACCTATCAAGTGCGGATTTTGGTTGTTGGGCAGGCGAGTGTGGAGGTCAATGGCACCTTTGTGATTGCTGGCAGCACCACCATCCCTGCCTTTTCCAATATGACCTTTTCCGGCACTGCTAATGGGTCTGCTTCGTTGAGCTATCCCACCAACACCAAGCAGGTGTTTGCCCGTTGGAACTATACCAATGTGCCGAATGGGTCACAGTTAGTTGCCGAATGGTATCTTAACGGCATTATTCAATTTACCCGACCGCAAACATGGAACACCACCACGACCAGCGGCACATTTACTGATACGCCCTTTGATGGCAGCACCAACGTCGCGCCGGGGACATGGCAGGTCAAAATTCAATTATCGGGGTATCCAAGCACCGTCATGAATGCCAGCTTTAGTGTCGCTGCGCAAACTGTCCCGCCGAGTATTGGTAATTTGGGGGTCAGCGCCACCGCCAACGGCCCGATTGTCACGGAGTTCGCCTACAATCAGGGGGCAATCTATGCGGCTTTTGATATTGCCAACGTTTCGCCTGCCACCGAGATTCGCGCCCAACTGCAATCCATTGACGGGGGTAGCTTCAATATCGAACTCGTTGGAACATGGGTCTATGCGACCGGTGGACGAATAACCGACCTATGGATTGGTAATCCGACGCAGGCTCTTTCGGCTGGATTGTATCGCTTGACCATTCGATTTCCCGGTTCAGGCGTCTCAGTCAGCACCGAGTTCAAGATTAACCCACCAAACGACCCGGTCATTGACCCCAATTTCCCCTACTACATCCCGCCGCAGCTTGACCCGAAAGCGACTCCTCCGGTCACACCTGTCGGGGCATGGGTGCGTGTCGGGCCATGAGCCTTTGAATTTTCGATGCGTGGGTTGGTCATACCGATCAGCCCACTTTTCCCACACGAATCCACACTTTCGCCCCTGCGATACCTAAATGATGGATAGTGTCTGTGGCCTAATTGAGTTAGCATAGAGTCTATATCAAAGTGACATAATCAAGGCAGTTCACCCTCATGAATGACCACGAACCAACCGAGCCAACCTTACCGGGTTATCAACCAACCCGCCCACATGACCCACATTCTATCCCAACCCAGCTTCCGCCGGAGGGACGGCCACAGTTTTTACAGCAGCCTCCCGCGCCGCAATATCCGGGTAATCCTCCCTCGCGCCCTTCGCGTGTCTCGACAGCTCGCAATTGGCGCAGACAAAACGGCAGACGTCGTAAAGGCTGTTTAAACCCGAACTGCCTGTTAGGGTGTTTCGGTATTGTGGGGGTATTTGCGATCACTGCCGTCATCGGTCTGTTTTTTGTCTACAGTGCCTATTCTAGCCGCGTCGAAGATCGTATCGGCGACCTTGAGCGTGAACTCAATAACCTCGATGACCCGACCAACCCGACCAATTTTGAAACCACTTATATCTATGACCGCGATGGCAACCAGATTTATGAGGTATTTGGTCAAGGACGCCGCAAACGGGTGGGCCTTAATGAAATCCCCGACTATATGATTTGGGCAACCGTCTCGGTGGAAGATGACTCCTTTTATGACAATATCGGGGTGGACGTACCGAGTATTTTGCGTTCCATGCGCGATTATCTGCGCGAAGGGCAGGTAGTTTCAGGGGCGAGTACCATCAGCCAACAATTGGTGCGGAATGTCGTCTTTGACCCCGAATATCGCCAAGAGCAGACCATCAGCCGCAAATTGGATGAGGCTATGCTGGCGGTAGTGTTAAATCGCAAACTCTCCAAAGACGAGATTATGGAACTCTACCTCAACCAGATTTATTACGGCAATCTGGCCTATGGTGTGGAGGCGGCTTCTCAGGTCTATTTTGGGAAATCGGCGAAAGAGTTGCAGCTTAACGAGGCGGCCCTCTTGGCGGCCCTACCCCAATCCCCCAGCCTCCTAGACCCGCTTAATCCCGACCCGCTTGTCCAACAGCGTGTTACAGACCGCCAGCACTTGGTGTTGGATTTGATGGTGGAAGAAGGTTACATCACGCAACTAGAGGCCGATAACGCCAAACAGCAGACGCTTGTTTTTGCCAGCCCTGATATTCCACTAGACACTGCCCCGCATTTTGTGGTGTATGCGCAGGACGAACTTGAAACCCTCCTAACCAATCTCGGCTACTCACCGGAATTGATTAACAATGGTGGCTTGCGGGTCTATACCACCCTCAATCAGCAGTTCCAACAAATCGCCCAAGATTCGGTGACGCGCCGTGTGGCCGAAGTCCGTGATGCTCACGATTTGACCAATTCAGCGGTGGTGGTGATTCATCCCCCCTCCGGCGAAATCATGGCGATGGTCGGCAGCGTGGACTACAACGACGATTCGATTGATGGGCGTGTGAATGTGGCGATTTCCCTGCGACAGCCGGGGAGTACCATGAAAGCCTTCACCTATGCGGCAGCATTGGAGCAGGGCTGGACAGCCGGAACGATTATCTGGGATGCGCCGGTGCAATTTGGCATTCCCGGTCAAGCGGCCTATGTACCCGCTAATTATGATGGTCGTTTTCATGGCCCACAGCGGGTGCGTGATGCCCTTGCTAATTCTTATAACATCCCGGCGGTCATGACCCTCGAAAAAGTTGGGGTGGACTATCTGCTGCAATTTTTGCGCCGCTTTGGGGTTGAGACCCTTAGCCAAGACGCCTCGCAATATGGGTTGTCGTTGACACTCGGCGGGGGTGATATTACGCTGATGGAATTGACCAACGGTTATGCCACCTTTGCACGCGGCGGCAAATATGTCAGCCCGACTACGATCCGCTGTGTATTGGACAAAAAGGGCAATATTCTCTACGCATATGAAAATGGCTGTCCCGCAGGTGTCGAAACAGGCAATACAGTACGCGGCAATCCCAATCCCCAACCCGCCCTTGATGAGCGTATCGCCTTTATCATCAGCGATATTCTGTCCGACAACAATGCCCGCAGCCCTGCCTTTGGCTCCAACAGCCCTCTCAATACAGGTACTCTGTTGACCTCAGTGAAGACTGGTACGACCAACGACTACAAAGATAACTGGACAGTCGGGTATACCCATGACCTAGCGATTGGTGTCTGGTCGGGTAACAGCGACAGCCGCCCCATGCGCAATATTTCAGGGATTCAGGGAGCAGCCCCCATCTGGAACGATACCATGTTGGGCATCTATGCCGCGTACCCCTTCCCGCCGAGTACCCTGCCTGTGCCGGGGGGTATTTCGCAGCAGCGCATTTGTGATGTGCGCCAGATGCGTGACCCGGCCTTTGATTGCCCCGCCTATCGCACGGAATGGTATATTGACGGAGCGCCCTATTTGCCAGACGGGAATGGCGGCCTTGCGCCCTTTCCGCAAAATGTTTCGACACCGATTCCACGTTCGGAATATGGCCCGCAGTTAGTCGAAATCGAACCCGGTATTGTGCGTGTATTCGTGCGACCCCTATCACCTGACCAGCAGAATGTCTTGGCGTCCCAGCATCCTGATACACCAGTGCTGCCCAAATATTGCATGATCCCCGCTGAAATCTTGGGGCAAATTCCCGATGCGGTTGAGCAGGCGTTTATTATGCCCCCTGCCAATACTTCGGCTGCACGCGGCGCACAGAATTACGCAGCATCGAGTGGACACCCTATCTTGCCAATGTATGCCTGTATCCCGGAGACGCTTGTCTCGTCTGCTCCGCCAGTCAACGTGGGCGGCCCATGGACGGCGACGGGCTATATCACCTCACCTGCCCCCGGTGAAGTCCTCAGCGGCAACATTCCGATTTATGGGGTGGCTTTTACCCCGCCGGGAATCAATTTTGCCTACTATAAGATTGATGTGATTGGTGGCCCGTTTGGCGCATGGACGACATTGGGCAGCACCCACCCCGAACAATATACAACCCCGTCCTATCTAGAAACCTTTATGGCGGAAGCCCTGCCCCCCGGTGAGTATCAACTGCGCTTGGTGATCTATGGCGATCAGGAATATATTTCCCCCGCTGTGCCATTTATTTTGACCACCCCCGGCGGCTAAAACTGGCTTTCTAGCAGGGGGATTGCCTATATCCCCCTGTTTAAAATCCCGGTTAAATCTTTCAAGCCCACATAAAATTATGGTATAGTGGGGTCTCGCTAATACAATCAAAAGAGATCCATTTCTATCGGAGCTTTTCGCACATGCTTCAATATGATCCCCCTCTCCAAAAGGTTGAAATAGGCAAGGCAACCCTTGGGTATCGGGAATGTGGACGACGTGATGGCCCGCCGTTGGTGCTGCTGCACGGCTTGGCGGAGAACAGCGCCTATTTCTGGCGACCCTTGATTGAAGAATTTGAAGCTGATTATCGTATCATTGCCATTGACCTGTTGGGCTATGGCGAAAGTTCGAAGCCGTGGTGGGGTTATGACCCGACTAACCACATCCAGCTTTATCTGGATTTCATCAATTACCTCAACCTTAAACCCGTCACGCTCGTGGGGCATTCACTGGGGGGGATTATCTCGGCACGTTTGGCGGCCTCCCATCCTGAATATGTCACCAAGCTAATTTTGTATGATACACCTGTACCAAAGGGTTTATTGGGGAATACCAAGCTGGCGGTGAAAATGCCAAAATCGGCGGTGCTGCATATCGCCCCGTTGACGATTCCCGGTGTTGGCCTGCTGGCGGATTATTTCCCTAAAGGGACAGATGTGAAGCGCATTTTTTTGAAGAATATTTTGAAATCGTGGAAAGTCCCGTTTGACCACTCGCAGCTTTCGGATGAACTCATTGATCATCATATGCGAAGCCGTGTCTATGTGATGGAGCAGTCCATCCGGTTTTTGTTTGTCTTCCATAATCTGGAGGACTATTTACGCCATATTGCCGTTCCAACATTGATGCTCATTGGAGACAATGACGTGCTGCTGCCAGATTTTCGTGTCAATCAACTGCGCCAATTACTGCCACAGGCCGAAGTGCATATCATCCCAAATGCGGGGCACTTGTCACTCTTTGATCAGCCAACACTCTTCTGCCAGAAGATGCGCCAATTTCTGGTGGTGTAGACACATGCCCATTGGTCGCTAATGGCACAATCAGCGGGCAGTGATGGGTTGGGTGGGCTAACACCTCTACCGCCAGCCCAAAAACCGCATGGATATTGGCGGCGGTCAGCACTTCTTCGGGTGTGCCAATAAATTCCAATTGGCCTTTGTGAATCATGCCGATACGGTCAGCATACATCGCGGCCAGATTGAGATCGTGCAGCACCGCGACCACCGCCACCCCTGTCTTGGCGCGTTCCCGCATAATCTGCATGGTCATGTGTTGATGGCGCAAATCGAGGGTGCTGGTTGGCTCATCCAGCAGCAAAATCGGTGTTTGTTGGGCCAAGACCCGCGCCAGCGTCACTCGTGCTTTTTCTCCACCAGAGAGGGTAGCATACAGTTGTTCGCGCAGGTGTAGAACTTCGGTGCGATGCAGGGCTTCTTCGACAATGCGATGGTCTTCACGGGTTTCTGAACCGCGAATATGCGGATGCCGACCCATCAACGCGACCTCATAGGCCGTGAAATCGAGGCTGACGCTGGCCTGTTGGGGCATGACGGCACGCTGACGGGCTAGTTCTAGCGGTTTGTGGTGATGCAACGGATGCCCATTCAACAGTATCTGACCGGATTGGGGGTGCAAGTCACCCGCCAGCAATTTAAGCAAGGTGGTTTTACCTGCCCCATTTGGCCCCACGATGGCGAGGATTTCTCCACCCGTCACTTCCAGCGATATATCACCCACCAATGTCGCTTTGCCTATATGATAATGGAGATGTTGGGCGTCCAAATGATTAACCATTAACCTCTACCCCGCCGACTCAAAATAATCAATACGAGAAACACTGGCCCACCAAATAACGCGGTTACAATACCAACCGGGACTTCGGTGGGAACTGCTACGGTGCGTGCCCACAAATCCGCCGCGATCATCAAAATGCCTCCGGTCAAGACACTGGCAGGCAGCACGATACGATGATCTGGCCCAGTGAAGAAACGGATGAGATGCGGCACAGCCAACCCGACAAACCCGATAATTCCGGCAAAGGCTACCGAAACCCCGACTGTCATCGCTGCCAGACCAACACAAATGATGCGTAGTCGTTCGGCATTGACGCCTAAATGCTGTGCTTCGGCCTCACCCAGTGTCATCAGATTGAGTTGACGGGCGAGGAATGGCAAAATCACCACACTCAACACAGCGAATGGTAGCACCACATATACATCACGCCAGAAGATTTCTGCAAAGCTACCCAATGTCCAAAACACAATATCGTTGACTTCGCGGATGTCGCTGATGAAGGTTGCTAACCCGATATAGGCGCTTGCCATCGTGTTAATTGCCAAGCCAATGAGCAGCAACGTGGTGCTGTCGGTACGACCCTGCCAGCGGGCCAATCGAAACACGCCAAAGGTGGTGATGAGTGCCGCGCCAAAAGCAAACAGGGATTGAGTCAGCCGCGCCAATGCTGGAGCATCCGAATTGAGGAGGTCGCCGATATTGACCCCCAACAAAATCGCTGTCACCGCGCCAACCGCCGCCCCACTCGAAGCACCAATTAAACTGGGATCGGCCAGCGGATTGCGTAAAGCGCCTTGTAAGGCCGTACCCGCAATCGCTAAACATGCTCCCACCAACCCCGCCATAATCACACGCGGCCACCGGATTTCTCGAATTAGGGCCGCGTCACGCTGGATGCAGGGCTGACCGGGGAGGCATCGGGCTGAATAATCAAGGCCACTGTCGTAATCCAGATGCAAATTTTCGGCTATCGCATCTACTGACACCTTAAAGACCACATCACGTTGAATACTGACTGCCCCGGTGCTGACCGCGCTGAGACTGATGAACACTAGCATCACCAGCAGCACCAACACTAGGGCAATCCGAGCAGGGAGCAGGCGGCTATAGCGTTGGGTTGTTGCCTGCCAGACGGAAAGTTTCCCGATCAATTGGCGGCCTTTCGTGCGATGAGGGCTTCGCCACGACCCGGCACACCGAGTGCCGCCGCGATTTCTGTAATATCAGCGTCGTCACTCACCACGACAACGGCATAACCCGCCTCACGTAGGCTGGCCCAATCCGATGATTGGGTAGCGACAATCAGGCTAACTTCAGCGTGGTTCTCAAATACTCTGGCATGGAAGCCAAGTTCTTGCACCGTCGCCAACAGGGTTTCATCGGTAGCATAAACCGACGCTGGGGATTCTACCGAAATTTCAGTCCCGGTCGCATCAGTGTAGGCATAGGGATAGGTAACGTTCAGTTCCCATGTCATGCTGGGGTGTACTTGGTCGGCTAATGCGAGGGCGGCTAATCCAGTGCGGGTGGACATGCCAAGAATAAATTGGTCATCGAATACCAAAATTTGATCGTTTTGGGCGGCGGGGGTATCACCAACACCGGGCAACTCTTTGACCTTATCCAAGCCACCTGCGCTATCTACACTGCCCTGAAACATAACAATATATTCGGGATAGGCGTTTAGCATCACCTCAGCGCTTAGCGCCATATAACCCACCACGCCAGCCGCTGCTCCTACGTCAATACCGCCCACTGTATTGATTAAATCATAGGCGGGAGTGTTTGTGCCGGAGACCAATTGCAGGGTTCGTCCCCGCACATATAAGAATAGAATGGTGGGTTCTTCTTGGATATTGGCAACAGCAGTTTTGGCCCATTCAATTTCGCGGGCGACCTTGACCCGTAGTGCCTCACCCTGTTCAGGGGCACCGAGCGCCGCCGCGACCATTATAATTTTCTTCAGGGGGAGTTCAATCCCGCTTGTGGAATCGTCCGGGATAATGACCACTGGAATATTGAGGGTGCGGAGTTGGTCAAATACGCTGGCAGGGCTGCATGTTTCGGTGCAGAAAAAGACCGATGGATTCACCGCCGCGATGGGTTCAACCGACAGCCGTCGTGCAAACCCAATTTCGGGGATGCGGTCAAGCAAATCTTCGGGGTAGGTCGAGCTAATGTCTATCCCGACCAGATTATCCTCAAAACCGAGCGCGGCAATAATTTCAGTGACATCACCACTACCGGATGCAATCGCATCAATGGATTCAATCGTCACTTCGTTGCCAGTGGCATCAGTAATGGTAATGGGAAAAGTCGTGCCACCATCTTGGGCATTGGAATGATGGGGAATGTTGGTCAGCGCCAACAGGGAGAGCGCCATCACCAGCAGCAGCCAGTGGCGAACGTTTAATCGGCGTGTCATGGCCTGTTCCTCAAAAAATTTCTGTATGGGTTTGCCTATACACAAAATAGGGGTGGTTTTTATTCCACCCCTACGATTTTACACCTGCCCTATTGGACGGTGTGAGTATCAAATGTCAATTAATTTCCAGCACGCGCCTGCACGTCTTCAGGCAGTTGCGCCAGCACATCGGCGGGCAACAAACCAATGGCGACGTCTGAAAGATTTGTCCAGAAATCCGGTTCGTGATCCGCCAACCACAGCAGGACATCGGCGGTCATAAATTGTTCAATCAGGAAGGGCGTATAGGTATATTCTGCCGTCCAGTTGATGATTTGCACACCGAATAGCTCATCGCCATTGAAGGGGTCAACGACTGTTACCAAGAAGTCATCGGCGGTGTCGAGTTCAGCCATAGCAAAACCACCTGCCACAACCGCCCAATTGGGATCGAGTGCTGGGCCTTCTTCAACCGCTGCACTTTCGCCGCCATCGCTGGTTGCTTCGCCTTCACCCTCGGACACACCCGCGCCGAGGTCAGTCCACACCACACCCCGGAAGACCTGCACAGCTAATGCGGTGGACATGATATTAGCGGCAGGGATGCTACCATCACCAAAAATCACTTCGCCCGTTTCAAAATTGATGAAACCGAACAGGAGGTTTTCGGGGTTGCCCCAATCAGCAAGCTCTTCACCAGCCGCCAACAGCGCCTGAATGACGAGGGCCGTTGCAAATGGGTCAGAAGTGCCATCATCGGTAAAGCTCATGGCCCAACCACCATCTTCTTTTTGGCTGGCCTTCAGGTATTCTAGGGCTTTGGCGAGGGCATCAGCTTCACCCGCTGCTGCCAGTACCTGTACGCAAATGGACGTGTCTTCAACGGTTGAACTGCTCTCGGTTTCGGCTACGTCTTCTGCCGGAGTTCCATAGCCGCCGTCTTCATTTTGCAGCATCCCCAAGCCCATAATCGCGGTAGATGGGAATTCTTGGCCCAACGCGGGCAAGGCGACCAGACCAAAACACAGTTCGGTAATGTCTTCGCCGCGTGATTGCATCAATGATTCACTGAAAGAGACCAGTAGTTGACCTTCGGCAAATGTCGTAACATCACCACCCGTTGCAGCCACTGCGATGAGAACCGTCGCGGCGGTATCTACATTGGGGGCTTCGTCGGGGAAGCTAAAGGTCAGCACTTCGCTTTCCATCCATGCCACCGCTGCGCTGGTATCTTCACCCAACGCCGAAAGGCTGATAACGGCCAGCGATGTGGCTGAAAGATCATTATCCCAACTACCATCTTCGAGTTGTTGACTCTTTAAATATTCGGCTGCTATAACGGCAGGGTCGCCGCCTTGCGCTTGAACACTGCCCACCGTCGGGACAGTCATCAACAGAACGACCAAAATCATCAAGGCAATCTTACGCATGAAATTCTGTGACCTTTCTTAGGATGAACGGTGTATCTTCAGTCACCGTAGATTCAATAGGGTGGTTGGCCTTCTACACTAGGCCGAACGCTGATTTTATAGATTTTGGGAGACTGGTCTAGTGACAAAAGTACCAAAAATCTATGCAAATCTATGCGAAACTATGCACGATTATACCCACCTCTTGAACTCACGCAAAAAAATCTCAAACAACTTTAATGTTGGCCCATCAATCGCTGAATCGCCCATGCCGCATGTTCTCGCACCAATACCGATTCGTCCCCATTTGCCAAGTCCTGCAAGATTTCCAAAAATTCGCCCTGCCCCGAATTACCAGCCGCCACACACGCATTCCGCACCAACCGCGCCCTGCCAATTCGCAAAATGGGTGATTGGGCAAATCGTTCGGCGAACGACTCATCGGTCAGAGTTAATAAATCCATCAGCGGCGGGGCTATCTGGTCAGGGGTGGCGGGGAAAAAATCGGTTTCAAGGGTCTGCACGGCAAAACGATTCCAAGGGCATACCTGCTGACAGACATCACACCCATAGACCCACCTGCCCATGTGCGGACGCAGGTCGGTGGGGATGGCGTTTTTCAGTTCGATAGTCAGGTAGCTGATACACTTGCGGGCATCCAAAACATACGGCTGTGGAAAAGCATGGGTCGGGCAGGCATTTAGACAGCGTGTGCAGTTGCCACACATCGTTTCGCGGTGGGGGGTGTCGTAATTATCAAAGGCGAAGGTGGTCAAAATTTCGCCGAGAAAAAAATGCGATCCGGCATGGGGATGAATCAACATCGTGTTTTTGCCGATGAACCCTAACCCGGCTTGTTGGGCATGACTGCGCTCCAAAATTGGCCCAGTATCCACATACACCCGCCACTGTATAGCCTCATCCGTTGGGAGTTGGGCACGCAGCCACCCCGCCAATTGTTCCAAGCGCGGTGTCATTAGCTCATGATAATCCACCCCCCATGCATAATTGGAAATGCGCCCCCGCGTTGGGTCGTTCAGCAAATCGGCGGGGGGTTGCAGGGTCGAATAATCCAGCGCGACGACAATCAGCGATCGCACTTGGGGCAAGATGACCGATAAATCTTGGCGGCGGGCGATACGGTCAGGGCGTGCCAGATAGCCCATCTCACCAATGTGCTGCGATTCAATCCATGCGAGATAAGCATTTAATGTGGGCGACGGATGGGCGGGGGTGATGCCAATACGATTGAAACCGAGACGGGTGGCTTCTTGTTTGAGGGCGTGGGTAAGGGACATGCAGGGGGATTGGTGAGCCTAGACCCCGCCCCCTCTCCAACTTGGCGAGGGGGTTGGGGGTGAGGTCAATAGCCTAGCGGCCTGTCCAATATCGCTCTTCGCGCCAGACATTTGCCGTATTGCTATAGCCAGCGTTTTCCCAGAAACCGGGTTGATCTTCAGCGGTAAATTCCAAGCCGCGCAGCCACTTACCACCCTTCCACAGATAGCGGTCAGTGTCGGCTTTTTGACCGGGTATCGCACCCATGAGACCCCGCAGCGGATAGCCATGATCGGGTTCAAGGGCATGACCATCATAATGGGTCGCCAGCAAGAAGTTTTCCGACAACACCGCGTCAAGACTGGTGTTGGTGGTATAACCATATTCGCAGTGCTGGATACAAAACTTCGCTTCGGGTTTTATTTTAAGCAAGCCCGCCTCAATCAAATCATGCAGATGCACACCTTCCCATTCCATATCGAATTTGCTCCAGCGCGTGACGCAGTGCAAATCGAGCGTGATTTTGCGGCGTGGGAGTTGGTTAAATTGCACCCAATTCCACGTTTGTTCCTCTTCGACGAGGCCAGTAATGCGGAAAACCCATTTGTCCAAGTTGGGATAATGGGGCACAGGGCCATAGTGCAGCACCGGAAATTTTAAGGTAAGGGACTGACCGGGAGGCAGGCGGCCATCTTTTTTGATTTGGCCTTCAGCTTCGCGCCGGTCTTTAAAATCATTCCACATCATGGGACTCCATTATTGATAAACCAACGGGTGAGAACATCAGGGATAATGACTTGAGGATTTGTCCTGCATCTAGGGTACTTGTTACAAGCATAACGCAAAATTGTTAGGATTTTCTTAAAAAATAGCTTTGCAATCAACGCCAGCAACGACTAAGATAAGAGACCGTTCTTAACCACGAATCTAGCGCCAACAGGTTTATGACCCATGAAAAACAAGCGACAACGACGCCGCGTCCGCACGCAATACATGATTACGGCTGGACTCGGCTTGGCAGTGAGTTTTATTTTTATCATCCAAGCGGTAGTGCCCAACGCCAATAATGATGATTCGAGTACGATTTCATCCACTAGTCCCAGCAGTGTCGGCATTACGCCCGAACCAACTTCGCTGATTGCACCGACGCCAGAATCTGGCACCCCGCAAATCACGGTTCTTGACCCGCATATCAACAGCACGGGTCTTTTCCAATTTTTCCAACCCGGTGACGATTGGTATTTGGAGCGTGACGATTATAACACCGACTATCGGCGGGCCAGTTCGGTCTACATTTCTCCCAGTCGCCTCTCGGTGATTCACGCCTTTTTAGAAATCGGCACCAATTACACCACCCTCCAAGCCGTCAGCGACGAGCTATTCACCGAGGTCTATTTCAATACCGAATGGGGCCAATATAAAAGCTGGCGCTATACCAACCGGGAAGTAGCGAATGGGCTGATTACCATCGAATTTGCCCTCGAAGACGACCGCAACGAACTGCTGAAATATATCTCCCGTCAGATTAGCTGGCTGGAAGGTAATTGGCTCTATACCATCCGCATTGTCGTTCCCAACAACAATCCGGTGCTGCTGGATCGCCTATTTGAATTGACCTCTCCCACCATGATTGGCTACCAGAACATTGCAATATTCCCGCTATTGGGCTGGACTGAATTTTCCGACCCATCGCAGCGCATGATGATTAAATTACAGGAAGTGTGGACACAAATTGGCGGGTCAACTGGCCGACCCATCACCTATGCCGGGGCGACCCTGACCGAAGGGTATGAAGTGACCATCCAGCGCGTCCCCGGTCAACCTTTGCAATCCCTAGAAGCGGCTCAAGCATGGCTTACCACCTTCCGCGAAGGTATCAGTATTATCGAAGGACGCCCCACGGCCCAAACCTTTGCGCAGGGCTATTGGTTCAGCTACACCTATAACACCATCGAAGGCGACCCGGTCAGCGCGGCGGCCTCATTGTTGAATGACACCGACGGTAACTTGTATTTTGCTGAACTCCGTGCTCCCGAACGCGATGTCAATTTCCTTGCGGCAGATTTGACTGAACAGCGCCTCATCGGACAGCAGATTATCCAGAGTTTCACTGTCCTTGCGCCATTTGGTTATACCATCGTCCCCGGCACGGTCGGTCAATCATCACAGCCCTCCGAAGCACCAACGCAAGAGGCCACCACGCCCCAAGCGGATGCTACTGCCGAAGCGAACGCCCCATTTGGTGGATGAGAGGATTGAACTATGCCCGATAGCGCGATGAGTATGGGGTTTGGCATTGAGATTTATCAAGGCGACGCCCTTGAATTCCCGGCGGATGTCTTGATTGTCAAAGATGTGCGGGGTTCACGCGGCCTAGATTTCAAAATTCGCCAGCGTCTCCAAAAAGCTGGATTTGTCGCCGATTTAAGCAATTGGCGCTTAGGCCCCGACGAGTATTTTTTCGCCGACAGCCATGAAATCGTAGCTGCTCAGAAAATCTTGGTGGTCGGCCCCACTGATCGCGCTATCCAGAACTACACCGATGTCCGTGAACTTGCCGCTGATATGCTGCGGATGTTGAAAAGGACAGGTGCAAAAATCCAATATGTGGCGACGACCCTGCAAGGCGTCAAAACCCGCGTCTCTTTGGATGAACGAGAAGCCTTCCGTTCCATGTTATTGGGTTTTAGCGATGCTTACGAACAAGGTGAGTTTCCGGCAGCGTTGGAGTTCATCACGTTTGTCGAGATAGATGAACATCGCGCCCAATTGATGCAGGAATCGTTGCAGGATTTTCTCCCCCCCGACCCTGCGATTGGCGAAGTATTGACCCGTGCCACCCAAGAAATCGCCACGATTTTAGCGGGGCAGGAATCCTTTGCGCCGGAATTTCAGCGCCCCGAAGCATCAGATACTACCCCGCATGTATTTGTTGCCATGCCCTTTGCCGACGATTATGATGACCAGTTTTATCTGGCGATTCGTCCGGCGGTACAAGACAGTGACCATCTGTGTGTACGCCTCGACCAGAACGAGGCCACCTTTACCGGGGATATTGTCGAGCAGATCAAAGAACGCATCCGCACCGCCAGCCTCGTAATTGCGCTGTTGGATGGCGCGAACCCAAATGTTTATTTAGAGGTCGGTTATGCGTGGGGCGTGGGCACACCGACCATGTTGGTTGTCCACAAATCGCAGGCCGAAAAAGACCTACCCTTTGATGTACGCGGTCAAAAATATGTCGTCTACGACAAAATCTATAAACTCAAGGATATGATCGCTGCTGACCTTAAACATTTGCTTCGCTAGGATTGGCAATTTGGTTGGCATTAGGCGGGTAACTCAGGGTATATCTGAGTTGAGAATCATCTCTTTGTAACAATCCGGAATCCCTGAGTTGCTCAAGTAAAGGTAAAATCAATTTTCTCAACTGATCATAATAGTTGCTCTCTGAGGCCGAAGGTTTTAATTTATTCTCCAACCAGACCTTTACTGAGATTAACGATTTATCTTGATTCTTCTGCTTCAACAACCACTCCAAGTGGCGAATGAACCAATCTTGATTGAAGGTGTTTAAATCGTACACGTCCCACTCAACAGGTTCGCCTGTTATGGTGTGAATCAATCTACAACCTCTACCATGTATAAAGTATTCCCACTGTTTCCCCTCCCCCCAGTAACCAATTTGGGATGAACGACGATAAGCCAATATGATTGCTACGTTTTCATCTGTGGTTTCTATGAAGAAGTCAGGTCGGAGTTCCTTAAGAGCTTCCAAGACAATTGCTTGTCGTTGGACAAATCGCTTGACCAAAGTATATATGGCTAACTCAGTGGAGTTCAGTTTATTCATGTGATACCTCCTTTAAGCCATTTCACGGGTAATTAATCGGGCCGAGGGTGGCATAATCGCTGGTTGTGCCATCCGCCGATATAACCCTCAATATATCCTCAGTCCGTTCATCAATCGCCCGTAAATGCACTTCCCATACCACCGGCATCGAGACCGATGGCAATGCCATGACCACCACATCGGCTATTTTGTCGTCATCCTGCCAGCAGGTCGTCAGGTAATTGCTGTTTTGTGGATACCAATAAAACGGCACAGATTGGATTTTCCCGTCAATCTCATTTTCGGCGTAGGCCACCAATTCAAATTGATAGGGCCGTTCGGTGCGATTTTTACCCTGCCAATCAAACTCAAAGGTGATGGCCTGTCGTGCCGGGTCTGCCACAAAACGGTATTGCGCCAGTTCAAATTCGCCTTGATATTCGCGACTGCTAAATTTTGCCCCCGACGGACGAAAATCAAACCCCTCCAATAAGGCGAGGTCGGTGCGTGGCTCTGTCACCTGCGGGTTTAAATCCAATGGCACAACGGGCAGCACTGATGCCATGACCGCTACTGTCGCCGCCTGCCCAATCAAGAGGGGCATATCCCAGAAGCGCCCTTGTATGAATAATGGGGTCGCAATGAGCAGCAAAAACGGCATCAGGAAAATCATAATCCGTGCGGTTTCCCCCTGCACCGACCCGCTGATAATAACGACCCCCCATGTCAGCCCAAACGCCAATGTCAATAAATCGGCTAGGGCATAGGCCGACTTATTGCGCCGATTTTGTATGACCTGCCCCGCTCCCCAGATTGCTAATCCGGTGATGGGCCACCCGCTGAACATCAGCACGTCGTAGGGATGCAACAACACCCATGCTAGATAACTTTTTTGGGCGATGTCGCGGTGTTCGGTCAGCGAAATTTTGATGATTTCAAAGGGGGAGTGGCCCGAATAGAGCCAGAAAATAATCCATAACACCGCTAGGCCCACGCCGAACCATATCCCGACTTCAATAGGCCAGCGCCAAGAGGTTTTTTCAAGGTTGCCCCGCCGCAAAAACCACCAATAGCCGAGTGTCACCAATCCGAACATGGCGAAGATGGGCAAGAGGGATAAATTCAACAAGGTCGCCACCGACATAACCACCCCTGCCACGAGACCATATCCACGCCGATTGTTTTGCAGGGCCAGCACCAAAAAATAGAGGGCCATAATGACCAACAAAGGATAGAGGGTGTTCCATGTGGGGCTGAACAAGAGCACCGATGGCACAAGCGGCCACCATTGACTGACCCGGCTGGCAGCAGAGCCATCGTTAACCAAAGCCCGCACTGTCAAGAAAATTGGGATGACCGCCAAGCCTGCCCACAGCGGCATCAACATTCCTACCAAGCCGACGCTGGTCAGTTCGCCGCGACTGTAGCGCATAATTTCAAGGTCGCTGCATTGATAGGGTCGCAATGCCATGCTGACAGGTTCGGAAATCGCCCCCAATTTTTCAAATCCCTGCGCCGTCCAATAGTGCAAAAGTGGCTGACCGGGTGGGCTGGTCGTAAAGTGGATATAGTCAGGTTCGGCCTCGCGCATAAATTCGGGCCAATCTTCTAATGTCCCCTTGACCCCCTCGCGTTCCATCACCCGCACTGCCACCGCACTCGCTCCAGTTTGTACAGGCGAGAGGGTGCGTGTGAACAGCAGAAAGCCGGGATTATCATGAATATTGAGTACCCCCCCGGTTAAAATGACGCTGCCGAGAATGGCCCAAATCAAACTAGCCCATGTCGGTGTTTTCCAATAGCGCAGCGCCGTCACGCCTACCACGTAAATCATCAGCAGGCCGACTAAAATCAGGACGGGTGTCCAATTTTCGGGTACATCATAAGGCCAGCGCCAGCCCCATCCGCCGCGTAATTCCGGTATCATATTAAAGGTCAGTAATGCCAAAAAAATCGCTGTGAAAGCCAAAATCCATTTACGCATAGGTGTTAAATTCCGCAATAACTTCAAATGTTGCCTATTCTACCAGTAGGCCCGGTAATCAGGTTTGCATAAATGAGTCGGCGTCGCCAAAAGAGAGGGTTACAATAGGCCACGCAGCAAAATTCAAAGGGAAGAAACACATTGACGCAAACACCCCACACCATTGGAAAAGGCTCATTGGGCGAACTGGCCCGCCTATTTTTCCGACTCGGCCTAACTGCTTTTGGCGGCCCTGCTGTGGCTATTGCCATGTTCCGTAATGAAGTAGTCAATCGCCGTAAGTGGATCACCGACGAGCATTTTTTGGATATGCTTGGTGCGACCAATCTTATCCCCGGCCCCAACTCAACCGAAATGGCAATTCATATCGGTTTGTTGCGGGCAGGCTGGCGTGGATTGGTTGTGACAGGAGTCTGTTTTATTTTGCCCGCCGTATTGATTGTGTTGGGACTCGCCATCCTCTACGACGAATATGGCACAACTCCCGCCGCCGAATGGTTATTGTATGGAATCAAGCCTGTCATTATCGCCGTCGTGTTGCAGGCGGTATGGGGCTTATCCCGTAAAGCCATCAAAAATCGCGTGCTGGCAGTGATAGGCATCGCTGCTTTTGGCCTCTATTTGCTTGGCCTCAATGAATTGTTGCTGATGTTTGGAGGCGGCCTGATTGCCATGCTGATAGCCAATGCCCGTCGTTTGCGTCAGGCGGCGGCAAGTGGGGCGGTTAAACTACTCTCCATTTTCCCTCCCGGCCCGTTTTTGGTGCAAGGCTATACTGCCAACGGGCATGAGGTCTCGCTGCTCACGCTATTTTTGACCTTTTTAAAAATCGGCGCAACGTTGTATGGTGGGGGGTATGTCTTGCTAGCGTTTGTACAAAATGACTTTGTGGAACGTCTCGGTTGGCTGACCAATGAGCAGTTGTTGGACGCGGTGGCGATTGGGCAAATTACCCCCGGCCCACTATTCTCCACTGCAACCTTTATTGGCTATTTGGTTGCGGGTTTACCGGGAGCGATGCTGGCGACGGTGGCGATTTTCCTACCCTCTTTTGTGTTGGTCTATCTTACTCACCCCTTTATCCCGCGCCTACGTCAATCTAAATGGCTTAGTTCACTGTTGGATGGTGTGAATGTGGCGGCGTTGGTCTTGATGGCGGCTGTCACCTTTGAACTAGGTCGAGACGCGCTGGTAGATTGGGTGGCGGTAGGCTTGGCAATCGCGGCGGCAGTGCTGCTGATTCGCTTCAAGGTGAATTCAACATGGCTAATTTTGGGCGGCGCATTGGTGGGTTTGTTGAAATCGCTCATCTGAAAAGTTGACAATTTTTGGCGGGCCGCGTAAACTTCGGTAAGAAATTTTACGAAAACTCCATCTATCAATCAAACTATCAATCAAAACAATCATAATTTTGGAGAATGAACACGATGCGGCAAAACTGCATGTGTTGTATGTGTGAGAAGCGGGGACGTTAGCCACTTCAAGCGCATACTGAACTGAGACCCTTTTAACAGGGCCAGCAGGCAAGCAATTTCAAAGGTGGGTTCGTCCCTGAGGTAGCGGGTATCACCGCTGCCCCCAATATGGGACGCCTACCTTTTTTGTTTGTCGGCTGGCCCTGATTTGTTTTTTTCACTAGGCCGTACTGTAACCCAAACATAGGAATATAAACATCATGACACTGGCACTGAACCATCGCACTGTCGGGCTACGAATGTCGGGCCATCGGGCCAGACAAACATTAGAATCACAGATTGGCAACACGCCATTACTTGGTTTTTCGCGCATTACCGCCCATTTGCCAGCAGATGTGCAGATTTTTGCCAAAGCCGAATGGCAGAATCCGGGGGGAAGTGTTAAAGATCGGGCCGCGCTCAATATCATCCTAAATGCCGAACGCGATGGCCTATTGACTCCCGGCAAGACGATTATGGACAGCACCAGCGGCAACACGGGCATCGCGTATGCCATGATTGGCGCAGCGCGGGGCTATCGGGTCAAATTATTTGTGCCCGCCAATGTTAGCCCTGAACGCCTCAAAATCTTGCAGGCCTATGGTGTCGAATTGGTGCTGACTGACCCGCTGGAAGGCTCAGATGGTGCGATCACCGCTGTGCGTGAACTCGCCGCCGCCGACCCTGACAACTATTTCTATGCCAACCAGTACAACAATCCCGCCAATTGGCAGGCCCACTATCACACCACTGCCGTTGAAATTTGGGAACAGACCGAGGGGCAAATCACCCATTTTCTAGCCGGACTTGGCACAACGGGAACATTTACTGGGACGGTGCGCCGCCTCAAGGAATTGAACCCCAATATCCAAGCCATTTCCATCCAGCCCGATTCGCCATTTAATGGCCTAGAGGGGTTGAAACATATCCCCACCGCCATACGCCCCGGCATCTATGACGAAGATTTGGCGGATGCAAATCTGGGGATTAGCACCGAAGCGACCTATGCAATGGCCCGCCGTTTGGCGCGTGAAGAAGGTTATCTGGTTGGCATCAGTTCTGCCGCTGCGATGCTAGGTGCATTACAACTTGCTGAATATGTGGCGGATCGTGGTGAATCAGCCGTGATTGTGACGGTGTTTCCCGATAACGCCTATAAATATCTCAGCGAATCGTTCTGGACGGAAGGATAAACCGACGTGGAGTTGGTCATTTCAACAGAATTGCATGACCGCCTTGCCCATCATCTGGAAAATACCTTCCCCAACGAGGGCGGTGGTTTTTTGGTCGGGCATATCAAGGGTGATGCCCGTCAGGTTACTGAAATCCATCTGGTCGAAAACACCTTTGCCTCCGAAGAACAATTTCATCGCTATCTCGCCGAGGTGGGTGAATTTCAGCGGATTGAAGATGAGGCCGATGCGCGAGGGTTATCGTTATTGGGCTATTTCCACTCCCACCCCGATCACCCCGCTATCCCCTCAGAATTTGACCGAACACATGCATGGCCCTATTTTGCCTATTTGATTGTTTCGGTGCGGGGTGGTAAACAGGCCGAATCGCGCCTATGGGAACTCGCCACCAATCGCGAGTCGTTTATCGAAGGTCAGTTAAGTCTTAGTCATTCATAAGCAGTGTTTGAGGAGAGATATTCAACAATGGCAACTATCAAAATCCCGACCCCTTTACGTGCTTATACGGGCGGGAATGCGGAAGTGAATGTAAGCGGGAAGACAGTCAGCGCGATTCTTAGCGATTTGACCACCCAATTCCCGGATTTGCGCCCCCACTTGTTTAACGGGGATGAACTACGCAATTTCGTCAATATTTTTATCGGCGATGAGGATGTGCGTTTTCGGAGTGGTCTAGAAACTGAAGTTGAGCCGGGGGATAAATTACGCATTATCCCCAGTATTGCTGGTGGCCGAAAATAAATCTATTTAAGGGGAGATAGGGATATGCTTCGTAAAGTTGACCACAGTGCCTTACGTACCAATCAAGCCTTCATTATCGGGTTGCTGTTGTTAGGATTTTTGCTCAGTACAGTGGTGTTAGTGGCCTTCGTCGCGGTGGTCATGATTGTCGGCACAATTTTTCCACAGGCCGGATTGTTCAAACGCTTCTATCAACATGTACTCAAACCGCGAGGCTTAGTCAAACCGGATGTGATTGACGATAACCCTGAACCGCACCTCTTTGCACAGGGTTTGGGCGGGGCGTTTCTGGCGATTGCTACCATCGCCTTGTTTGCCGATGTCGCGACAGTCGGTTGGGGGCTGGTGTTTATGGTGATTGGCTTGGCGGCACTGAATCTCTTTGCGGGTTTTTGCGCGGGTTGTTTTGTCTACTATCAACTCAGCAAGCGCGGCGTCCCCGGTTTCAAAGTTCAACCTATCAATCAGGCTGCCTAAGAGGGAAATTATATGCTGGAACGACTCATCATGTTAGTGGCCCTGACGATTGTGGGCTTTGTGTTATATCGTGGATATAAATGGTATAGTTTGCGACGCGCCACCCGCCTCGCCAATCATGATCCATTGTTAGCGGCTTTTGTACCCGGCAAGCCCGGTATTCTCTACTTCACCGCCGATGGATGTGCCGCGTGCAAGACCCAGCAACAGCCTGCACTGGCTAAACTGCGCGGCCTGCCCGGTTATGAAGATGTGCAGATTATTCGGGTAGATACTGACCAGCAGTTACACGATGCCCAACGCTGGGGGGTGATGAGCTTGCCCACCACCTATGTCCTAGATTCGCAGGGTCAACCTAAAGCCGTCAATTATGGCGTGGCGTCTGCCGAAAAACTCCGCAAACAGATTCAAGAAGCAATTGCATAACAAGGATTATTCTCAATGGCTCTACCCACCACTGTCATCGCCCCGTCCGAAGTGAAGCTCACCCATGAAGAAGTGCTACGGTACAGCCGCCACCTCATCATGCCGGAAGTGGGGATTGAGGGACAAAAGAAACTCAAAGCCGCCAGTATTCTATTAATTGGTACAGGTGGTCTTGGCAGCCCCACCAGCATGTATCTGGCAGCAGCAGGCATCGGCACCATCGGCTTGGTGGATTACGATGTCGTGGATTTTACCAACTTGCAGCGCCAAATTATTCACGGCACCAAAGACATTGGTCGCTCGAAGTTGGAATCTGCGGAAGAAACATTGGCGGATCTGAACCCCTTTGTCAAATTGGTCAAATATAACGTCCCGTTGACCAGCGATAACGCCCTCGACATCATCAAAGATTACGACATTGTGATTGATGGCACCGATAATTTCCCAACGCGCTATTTGGTGAATGATGCCTGCGTGATGTTGGGCAAGATCAATGTCTATGGCAGTATCTTCCGCTTTGAGGGGCAGGTATCGGTATTTGGACATGAGGATGGCCCGTGTTATCGCTGCTTATTCCCCGAACCCCCACCCCCCGGCCTTGTACCAAGCTGTGCTGAAGGTGGCGTTTTGGGGATTCTGCCGGGCACAATTGGCACGTTGCAGGCCACCGAAGCCATTAAACTCATCCTCGGTATCGGGCAGCCTCTGGTCGGACGCCTATTGTTATACGATGCACTGGCAATGACCTTTGATACCATGAAAATCCGCAAAAATCCGAAATGCCCCGTGTGCAGCGAACACCCGACCCTCACTGAACTGATTGATTACGAGCAGTTCTGTGGTGTGCCTGCCCATGACCGCAGCAGTTTCGACAACGGCACTGACATCAAACCGATTCCTACCGTCGGGGTCAAAGCCCTCAAGGAACGAGTTGCCAGTGGCGAAAAACTGACCATTTTGGACGTGCGTGACCCGCATGAATGGGCCATTAGCAAAATCGAGGGATCTGTGTTTATTCCCAAGAGTCAGGTTATGAACCACTTGGATGAACTTCCCCATGATGGCACATTAATGGTACTATGCCGCACCGGGGTTCGCAGTGGCGACGTGGTACGCTGGTTGCAAGAAGCTGGTTTTACCAATGCGATTAACGTCTCCGGTGGGATCAATGCGTGGGCCAAACAGATAGACCAATCACTACCCGTCTATTGATGATGTTCTGATATTTTTTGCTTTGCACTCAAAGAGCGTGATTTCTGTATAATTATGGAAATGCGCTTTTTTGTTTTTTGAGACAAATGAAATGTATAGGGAAATAACATAGTGGCGATTCGCAACATGAAACCCGCTGAACTCAAACGCCGCTTGGATGCAGGCGAAGCGATTGAGGTCATTGACGTTCGGCAGGATTGGGAACTCGAAATTTCTAAATTGGATTTTGCCAAGCAAATTATTCTGACCGACCTGCCTTTACGTGCCGATGAGGTTCCGCAGGATAAGGTCGTGGTTTTTGTGTGCCGTAGCGGAGGCCGAAGTATGCAAGCCGCTGAATTTTTGGCGGTGCAGGGCTGGCCCGAAGAGAATCTATTCAATCTCGATGGTGGTGTTCTGCGCTGGGCGCAGGATGTTGACCCTAGTCTACCCAGAATTTACTAACTCGATGAACATAAAATCTTGGTCATATGCACTGCTCTTGATATGTCTTTTGGGGTTTGGGGTGACTGCCTGCGAAGAAGACCCAACACCTACACCTGCGCCTGAGGCCGAAAATGTAGAACTGCAGGCTGTAGCGATTAACCCCCCGCGTGTCTGGATTGACAGTCCTTTGACCGACGACATAGTCGTGTTGGGGTTGATGCCCATCGAAATCGTAGCCCATGCAGCTTCACTCAGTGGCAGCGCGTTGCTGAGTGTGCATGATGTGAGTGGCAATTTATTAACCACCGTAGATTTGGGTACCCCTCTCGATGTGGAACAAACAGGTGGGGCATTGGCCCGTTATGAAGGCGAATGGCTGCCTATTGAACAAGAGTCTGGGTCAACTGATACCGATGGGTTTGTTGTGTATGCACTAACAGTGGAAGTCGGCGGGGTTATATCGGGGCCAGTGTATTTATATGCCCTACAAGCAACTCCAACTCCCAGCCCTACCCCAACCGCGACACTAACCCCAACTGCAACCGCTACCGCAACCGTAACCGCTTCGGCGACCTCCACTGCCACATCAACCCCAACCGCAACGCTCACGATGACATGGACGCCAACCGCCACCTTAACCCCCACCGCCACGACTACCGGAACAGCGACCTCTACCGTCACCGTAACACTGACTTCGACGCCAAGCCTAACCGCCTCGCCAACCAATACAGCCTCCCCGACGGCGACCATCACGAGTAGCCCTTCGCCAACCGTCACGGGTACGGCAACCCCAGTGATTGATTTTGACCCGAAAGAGCCGATTCCCTGCGAGATTGGGGCAATTCGCGGGCGTGAAGTCGTGGCCCGAGTTGGGCCGGGCGATAATCGCGGGCCGCTTCAGGTGCTAGAATTTGGTGACCGCTATCTAGTTACGGGCAAAAATGACACCGTTGGGGAAAACTGGTGGCAAATTAGTCTTGCTGGTGTTCCACAGGCATGGGCCAAAGACGCTGATGTCAATGAATATGGCGGCTGTGGTAATGTTCCAACTGTTGACGCCCCCGATGTCACTCGACCCACTGGCCCGCGTCCTAGCGGCCCAACTGATACGCCTGTTCCGGGGGCAACACCGGGACCTGTCATCCATTATTTCTATGCGGATTATTATGTGCTTCCAGAGTTGGTGAATGACTCTTACGTCTATTGCACCTACATTTATTGGAGCGTCGAATATGTAGATGCGGTTTATCTGGCTTCTTCTTATGATGAAACTACTGAGGGGGTTGTTGGTGTAGATAGTAGGCTAATCTGCCCAGATGTTGGAGCGGATATTTCGCTGGATTATACCCTTACTATCTACAAGGGTGGTGTTGCGGTAGATAGCCAGACCATCACTATCTACTACTATGGTGATTCGACGCCAGCCTAAATAAACGAACCATCGAGAAAAGACGGCTGCTAAATCAATTAGGGCCGTCTTTTTTGTTGTCTATGTTTAATCAGCTCTTAGTCTCTTCTTTTTTCGGTTCTTCGGGCGGCGGCGGGGGATTCAACTTATCACGCATCGCCTGTTCATTTGTTACGAGTGATAGTCGTTCCGTCAGACCCACCATGCTAAACAACTTGCGATAATGCGACGATAACCCATAGGCAAATACGCGGCGTCCGGCCCGGTTGGCATCCTCGACCAGACTTATAACCAAGCCAATTCCGGCACTGTTCAGATAATCGCTGGTCTCAAAATTCATCGCCACGATTTCCACTTTGCTCACCGAAAGCTGATTATAGGCCGCATAGGCCGATTCACGTGTTTGGGCAATTACATCACGCGGAAAATCCAAAAAGCCTATCTTGCCATCCTGTCGAAACTGTACATCTTTAGCCATTGATTTATCACTCCCCCTCTAGTCAGCCTCATCAACCCATTCAGAAGCATCCGAAGTTGGTTCGGATTCTGACATATCACCTTCAGTTTTACCCAGATAGATAGTCATTTTAACCAGATTACCCCCTTCTGGCAGGCGGGTAATTTCTACTTCGTCCATCAAACTTTGGATGAAGAATAACCCCCACCCACGATCTGGTGCGCTGGTGCCGGGAGCTGGTAGTGGGTCTGGAATAGATTGCCGTCCACGATCCTCAACCCGAATCTGCAAGTGTCCGGGCGCGGCGCTCAAAAGCACTGTCACTGCCGAGGATCGGTCTTGCAAATTCCCATGTTCAATCGCGTTCATGCAGGCTTCGGCCACCGCTGTCTTGAGGTCATCAATCCGGTCTTCAGTGAAACCCATTTCGCGGGCAATCGCTTCGGCGGCGTTGCGGGCCACCTTTTCAAACCCTAAGGTGCTGGGTAAAAACAACTCAACGTTTTGCCTCGGCATTGAATAGTTCTCCGTCCCTGTCGAAAAATCGAGATGATGAAAAATAGAGGGTTTCTTGGCTGGCTCATCTTCCGCAATCAGCGTGAGAGAATCATCCTCGTCAAGTAGTTCTTTGCCATTAGGGAACTCAGCGGGTAATTTCGATCCCGTAATGGGCGATAGGGTGGGACGCTCTGTTTGAAGTGGCCGCAGCACCATCACGGTAATGTCGTCTTGTGCCACTTCTTCGTCAAGGTGTTTATCAACGGCCTCAACAATTTCTTTAAGGATACTTTCGGCGGTAGCGTCGCTGGCAACCTTGTTCAGCAATTGTTCCAGTCGTTCAAAGCCGAAAAATTCACCCCGCCGATTCATCGCCTCAACGATACCGTCGCTAAACAAGACCATCGCCTTACCCGGCTGAAGTTGCAGCGATTTAGTGTTGTAATGGGCTTGCTGGGTTGAACCCAGTGGATACCCACCCACATCCACAAAATCCCACATCCCGTCCTCGGCCCGTACATAAGGTTGTACCATCCCGGCGTTGGCGATGGTGAACTCATAGCTGATGGGGTCAAACAGAGCAGCAATCAAGGCGCTGTTCATCTGATTTTGCAAGAGACGGTCTAACAGGCGTTCATTGAGGGCGTTCAAGAGTTCACCGGGATAACGATGCCGATTGATTTCATCACGTAGCGCGGTGGTGATAACGGCCATAATGAGCGCGGCGGGCATACCTTTACCGCTGACATCGCCGATAAATATCCCTAGTTGACGGTCTGGCAGCGGGATGATCTGGAAATAGTCACCACTGACCTGACGGGCAGCCAGCGAGGTAAACGCAATTTCTAATTCTGGTATATTGGGTGGTTCGGTAGGCAGTAGGCTGGTCTGAATGCCACGTGCAACGGTCAGTTCCTGCTCAATACGTTTGACTTCCATATCGTGCAGCCGTGCATTCTGCAAGGCAACACTGGCTTGGTCAGAAAATGCTTCAGCTAGTTCAACGTCTTGCGTTGAAAATATATCAATCTCGTGACCATTGACATTCAGAACACCCACCGAGCGCTCAAATACACGCAGTGGCAAGCCCATCCACGACTTAATATCACTACCGGGGAGAGGTGTCCAGCGTTCGTCGTTATTGGTGTCCTGAATGATAACCGGATGCCCACGTGCGATGACCTCACGGGCGGCACGGGCTTCGGTAGCAAGGAATGTGGTTTGGGCATGGGCTTCGGAGTCTTCGCCAAGATGCGTGGCAACTTCTAACAAGCCGCGTTCATTGAGCAGCAAAATAGAGGCGCTGTAAAACGGAATGAGTTTTTGCAGCTCGATCAAAATGCGATCCAGCACAGTCTGTAAGTCGAGCGAGGAATTGAGGGCGCGGGAAACTTCCAACAACGCACGGGCGGTACGTTGGGCGCTGGCCTCTGCACGGCGACGGCTGGTTTCATGGACTAGGCGGCGCACCCCAAACAAGGACAAGAGCGAAATCAAGATGATCGTGCCGATTGCCATTGCCGAGATTAGTTGAATGTCGTTGGCTACCAAGTTGCTGGCTTCATTAGTATCTTGACTCAGCATCAAGATAAATGAATAGCCGCTGACTTGCACAGGGGCAATCGCTGCAATACGTTCGTTCCCGCTGGGGTCATAGGTCCGCGAAACCGATTCGCCCTCAGCCAAAATGTTTTGTAGGGTTGTGGCTGTAAAGGCTTCGCGCACATCCGAAATGGTTTCACCTTCGGCGCGGGCTTGATACAGCAGTGTGCCTTCATTATCCAGAATCCACAGTTGGCCCGATTCGGAATCCACAAACTCATTCAAATTGAGGTCTTGGCTAAAAATATCCTCAAGGTTAAGTTCATAAACCAGATATTCCGTATTCCCTGTGCGGGCTTCCACGGGGGTAATCAGCAAATAATCGGGGCGAGCCTGTCCTTCAAGGGTGAAGCGATAGATTTGGGTAGGTAGTTCAATGATTCCACCCTCGGCTGTTTGTTCTAACAGTTCAGGCGGTATGGCAAATGGATATTCTTCGCCTTGTTCAATTAAGACATTAAATTGAGAAGGCCACGCATAACGCGGACGGCCCCGGAAGTCAAACCGGGTGACGCTTTGCACGGTGTTTTGGCGTCCGGCCCGTTCGATATTCGCCTCAATCGCTGCGATGGCTTGCGGTGTTTGGCTCGTACCAATCCCTTGAATTTCAGGCGAACTGGCAAGACTGATGATTTCGAAGCTGAGGCCGTTAAAATACGCCTCGGCCTGTTGTGCAACCGACGTGCCAATCTGTAGTTGTTGAACCTTGAATTGGTCTAACACGGTACGCCCGATGACACCCGAGGCGAACAGCGTTACCACACCGATAAGTGCTACAATCAGCAGCACCCCCAATCCCGCCGCAATAAAAACCGGGAAACGCCGTTCCAAAACACTACTCCCTAAAAAATAAATAAAGACAGTGTTGATATAGGGGATTATAGCATATTTTCTCAATGCCACCTGTGGTCTAATGTGGTATACTTTGGAATAGATGTTTCAAACACATGGTAGAGAAGGATTGTTCAATGGCTGGTCTTGGTGCACCGGAATTGTTTTTAATTCTAATCGTGGTGCTGCTCCTATTCGGTGTCGGACGGGTGTCCAAAGTCGGTGGCGAACTCGGTTCCGCTATTCGGGAATTCCGTAAGGGTTTGCAAGGCAACGAAGAAGAAAAAAAGCCACAAAATACGCAACCTCCCCAGCAATAAAACCGCTTTATATAGCTGATGCTGGTTGAATCAAAGCTCTGAACAGCCATTTTATGTCGTTGTTCAGAGCTTTTTCGGTTACTTAGACTATACTATTCATGCTGGATTGAAATCACCTTGACCACCGAAGCAAAACCCATCCTCCTGCTCTATTCGCACCACCATCAACAACACGCCCCAACCCTCGAAACGCATCACGCCAAAATCCTGCATTATCCAGAAGTGCCCCGCCGCGCCGAAATTATTCGGGAGCATTTGTTGGGGACAGGCCTAATGCAGCCTGTTTTGGTTGAAGCCCCCATGTCAAAAACTGAACTTTGTCAGACCCTCGACGCTGGCATGGTGGATTATTTGGAAGCCATTTCCCGCGATATGGCGACTCTCACCACCGAAAGTCTGTCCTCATTTTATTCATTGAAAGATACCGACCCAGCCCATTTTTATCGCTACCCCTCGGTATTCCCCCAGCGCGACCGCATTTACCATTCCCACCAAAGCCTAATGGGGCTGCACGGTCACTATTGTTTTGATAAGGATGCTCCCGTTGGCAAAGGCACATGGGAAGCAGCGCTCTATTCCGCCACGATTGCCTATCAAGGCGCGGGCATGATTTTGGAAGGGCATCCGCTGGTCTATTCATTGTGTCGTCCCCCCGGACACCATGCCAGCCGCGATTTGATGGGTGGTTATTGTTATTTCAATAATGCCGCCATCGCCGCCACCCGCCTGCTCGAAATGGGTAAGGTAGCGATTATTGATATTGACTACCATCATGGCAACGGCACGCAGGAAATTTTTTGGAACGAGCCGCGTGTCCTGTTCACGTCCATCCATGCCCACCCCGAAGGTGAATATCCTTATTTCACGGGGTATGCTGAAGAAACAGGTGGCCCTGCTGCTCCCCATACCAATCTGAATTTTCCGCTGCACGCCGGAGCGACTGAGACCGTATTTTTAGAGGCGATGGATAGGTTGTTGGCGGGTATACGGGCTTTTAATCCGGCTTCGATTGTCGTGTCGCTCGGTTTTGATGCTTTTGAGCAAGACCCGTTGGGCACATTCAAGTTAAAGGTCGAGAGCTTCTTCAAAATCGCCCAAAAAATTACCGCCCTACATTTACCAACGTTACTGGTACAAGAGGGCGGCTATGCGGTGGATATGTTAGGGGTACTTGCCGAGCAGTTTGTTAACGGGATGCGGTCAGTTTGACGTTTTGACGGATGGCAGCTAGTTCGGCAATCGTGTTAATGAGTCGTTCATAGGGCCACCCACCTGCTTGGGCCTGCAAACATAAATCGCTGTACCCCGGATTCAACCCCGGTAGCGGATTAACTTCCAAAATATACGGTTGGTGGTCGTGATTGGCGTCTAAGCGAAAATCCACCCGTGCCACATCGCGGCAACCCGTCACACGGAAGACTGCCGCAGCCAATTTTTTCAGGTCGGCTTCTTGGGCGGGTTCGAGTGGCGCGGGGCAGAAATAGTGGTAATCATCCGCCAACTCAACCTTCATACGATTGGTGTAAATATCAACCCCTTCATCCTGATAGGCTGAAAACGCCACTTCCAAAATCGGCAAAAATTCGAGACCTTCCAATAATTCATCCGGTAGGTCTCGCTCGCTGATTTTGCGGGCTGTCGTGGGTGTGACATTGCCCACCATACCCACCATAACCTCACGCCCCTGTACATAATGTTCAACCAAGATGGGCTGATTATAACGAGCCAATTGTTTGGCGACCTGTGAGCGTAGTTCGGCGACTGTCCGCACAATACTTTCGGGGCTAACCCCCATGCTTGTCCCCTCGCGGCTGGGCTTGACAAATAGCGGAAAGGCCAGTTCGTCGCCATTCAGCAAATCGGCGTCAATTGGTTCATCGGCGCTTTCAAATACCTGAAATTCGGGTGTGGGCAGGCCGTGATAATGCAGCACACGCTTAGTCATTGGTTTATCAAGGGCCAATGCTAATGTCAGCACCTTACTGCCGGTATAGGGCAGGCGCAGCATTTCAAGTACCGCCGGGATTTGGGCCTCGCGTCCATCCCCGAAGTGGCTTTCGGCAATGTTAAAACACAAATCAGGCTGATAGGCCTGCAATTTTTCGACAAGGTTATGGGGTGGCAAAATATTGGCCTCGAAAAATTCGGCTTGATGTCCGCCGGATTCGAGCGCCGCAATAATGGCGTTAATCGTTTTTGGGCTATCGAGATCGTCCCATTGGTCAGGCGTCATACCTTCCCATGTAGGCGCGTTTTTCTTGAGATTGGCAAGCACCGCAATACGCATGGTCTGTTGTTTATTCCTCAGATATGTCATGAAACAGGATTTGAGAGGGGCGGGTGTCCACCCCTCTAGTAAGGTTTATTCGTGATGTCCGTTGCTGGAACCATTGCCATTATGCCCGTTCCCGTTGCCGTTGTGACCGTTCCCGTTATGCCCATTGGATGGACTTTCGGGTTTCATGACATCGGTGTGACCATTGCCGTTATGATGCCCGTTGCCGTTATGTCCATTCCCATTCCCAGAAGTTGGCGTATCTCGTTGGATTGGGATGGGTAGGTGCATCAAAGGTGATTCTTCACCAACACCATAGGGTTTCCACTTGGCCTCGTCGCCGTTTAGACGATGTTGTGCCCCTCCACGACTATGCAATTTGTCAAACCCTTCCGGCTTGATGGCAAGGGCACGCCCTTCCAGCAGGTCAATCACCCCGCCCTGACCCGGTTCAGGCCGTTCGGGGGCAAACCGATCCAGATGGTCAATCATATGCGGGTCATAATCTTCCGGCTCAAGGTAAGTTGTGATGTAACCTTCATAGTTACGCAGCACCACCTTGCCGGGGGCTTGGCTAATCATATATTGGGGCATGACCGGAATCTTGCCGCCGCCACCGGGAGCATCTACCACGTAGGTCGGGATGGCATAGCCGCTGGTGTGACCGCGTAGTCCTTCAATAATCTCTATCCCTTTGGAAACGGTGGTGCGGAAGTGACCCGCGCCTTTGACCAGATCGCATTGATAGAGATAGTAGGGTCGGACACGATTGCGTACCAGTTTATGCACCAGTTCGCGCTGAATATTCACACTGTCGTTAATCCCCGCCAACAGCACGCTTTGATTGCCCAACGGAATGCCCGCATCGGCGAGTTTTGCTAATGCTTGGCTGAGTTCTGGCGTAATCTCTTTGGGGTGATTGATATGCACGTTCATCCACAACGGGTGGAATTGGCGCAGCATCGCCGTAAATGCTTCAGTGACACGCATCGGCAGGAAAATCGGCACGCGCGTCCCAATGCGAATGATCTCAATATGTTCGATTTCACGCAGGCCCGCCAGAATATGTTCCAGCGTTTTCGGCGCAAGGGTCAGCGGGTCGCCACCACTCAGCAGCACGTCGCGCACCTGTGGCGTATTGCGCAGATATTCCAACTGCATCTCAAAATCAGTTTTGCTGAAGGTGGCGTGCGAATCCCCCACAATGCGACTGCGTGTGCAATAGCGGCAATAACTGGCACATTGAGTAGTCAGCAGCATCAAGACGCGGTCGGGATAGCGATGGACTAACCCCGGCACAGGACTGTGTTTATCCTCTGCCAAGCTATCTTCCATCATGCCCTCAAAGGCTTGCAGTTCGCGCCCCAATGGGATGACCTGACGCCGAATCGGGCAGAAGGGGTCATCGGGGTCAATCAAACTGGCAAAATAGGGGGTCACATCTACCCGAAATTTATCTTCCGCCGACAGCCCTTGAATTTCTTCCGGGGTCAGGTGGATGATCTGGGACAGTTCCTCCAGTGTGTTTAGCCGATGGGCTAATTGCCAGCGCCAATCGAACCATTTTTCGTCAGACACGTCGGCCCATAAAGCAGGTCTGGGTGTCGTTGGTCGTTTTGATTGTGTTGTTGGGTAAACCCATTGTTTGAGAGGGATAGTTAGCGAAGGGGAAATCGTCTCACGGACACGTTGTCCGGGAGGTTCGGGTGGTTCTGAAAGCTCTTCTGTTTCGGTAGCCTGCAACATTGTTGTGATACTCCCAATCAAAAAGCCGAACAACGTCGGCTAAGGCGTGCGAGTCGAAAATCAACTCACAATCATTCATTATAGTACGATTTTTCATGAGTGGAACTACCAATTTTTAGGTGTTTTGCCTATGGTGGCCTGACCTCGAAAGTCCCCCCATAAATGACCGTTCCGCCCTGTGAATCACGCAGTTGCTCAAAGCCACCATCCGGTAGTTTTTGATACACTGTCACCGCCCAAATATAGCGTGTGGGTGGCATGTCACGCGGGATGTCAAATTCATGATAATCTTGCACTACTTCATCTTTGACCCAACGCGACGTGGCATACATCCCAATTACCGGTGATTCAATATCATGTGACCAGAATGTCTGCCAATCCTGCGTCAAAATATGGAGTGAAATTGAATAATCCAAATCCAAATCCGCCAGCGCTTGCCATGTCAGGGTAATCGGTGCATACTGCCCCGCCTCATACACGGTATCGTCTACCTGATAGCCTACCAGCGTTATTTGTGGCTGTCCGTCGGGCGAAAATAGCTGTGTGCCGAGTGGTGTGATGTCCGTCGGGGCAGCGAAATTCGGTTCGCGCCCCAAACAAACCAGTGCCCCCACATTAGTTGGATGCCATGTTTCATCTACCGGAATATGCCGCGCTACACAGATATTGCGGTCAGTATTGGCATATTGGCTGAGTTTTTGCACGGGATAGACCAATTCCAGATCAGGCCGCACATCCTCGACTTTTTGGTAATACCACAAAATCGTCACCTGCTCCCAATCACTTAGGACAACCGCATGGAGGGGCAGATGTTCCATCTCGCTCGCCAGCCGATCCCCCATATCCCCAACTTTGAGGGTATCGCGCCACAAATCCAGCGGCTTGCCATAAATTGCTTCTTCCCGACGTTCGGGATAGGCGTCCCATAATTGCCAGATGGGAATTAAGATCAGCGCCACCCCTGCCATAATAAACTGCGGTGTAAGTCGTCGGTAATCAAGTTGTGTGGCGGATTTACTGCGGCCTATTTTTTGCTCAACCCAACTCAAAATTGCTTTTAAGCCATAGGCATAAGCGTAAATCATGATAACGAACGAGGGCGGATAGTAGGTAAACGGGCGCACGTTATCCCGATAATTGGCGGATAGCATGGCCTGTAACGCAAAACTAATCCCCAAAAAGAGTGCCCCTCCCGGCAGACGGCGTATCATCACGACGAGGCCCAATAAGGCGGTTATCAAAATAGGGAGTGGGTAGTCATCCAGCAAAAAGCGCCCATATTTACCCAACTCATCCAAAAAACCGTCCAACACAAAGGCATTTTTGGCGGTATGCCGATCCATCATCCAATCCACCCATTCGCTCACCGTGTCTGGTTGCCATTCGCTAGGGGCGAGATGTCGGGCTTGCATCACAGGCAGGAAAATCGGATAGACGAGCAGCGGTGGCAGTACAACCAGCCCAATACAGATGAGGGTACGCCGCCAATTTTTGAGTATCGCCTGTCGTTCATAAAACAGCACCAGCGGGGCAATGCCGAATGCAAACAGTAGCATGGTACGGTGGTGCAAAAAACTGAGGCCATACGCCAATGAAAGTGCATAGAGCAGTTTATTGCCATAGGGTTTTTCACGTTCCGTCGCCCACCACAGCGCCAACCCCACCACCAGCGCCACAAATACCGTATTGAACGAATACTTATCCGCGATGACCGCCTGCTGCCAAAATGTGGCCCCTAGGCCGAGCGTGAGGCCCGTAATGACTGCCACCAGTCGTGATTCGTGTAGCCTGTAGACAAAGGCCGCTACAATGGCACAGGAGGTTGCTCCTGAGGCCGCTGCCAAAAGGTTCATCCGCCATGCCACGGTGCCAATCGGGATGATTTTCGACCACACATACCCCAACAGGATATATAGGGGGTGCCCGGTCGGATGGGTCAGGGCCAAAATCGGCCCAGCATATTGCATTTCCCCAGCATCCCCGCCTACTGTCCCCGGCAGCAGGGTGCGAATATAGAGTGCCAGCAAACTGACAAACACAATAATGACCACCAGCCAGCGATTCTGAAAAACACGATTTACCAACGTCACGGGCTTGAACCTTCACCTTAAAATAACCGCTATCCTTCCAAACGCTCAAATCCTACCGCACTCGACTAAACTCAGCGAGGTTAGATTTGACAAGAACGGGCAGTAGTTGGGGAGAGGTGTCACAGACGCAGGGTGATGAGTCTTGTTGATCTAGTAGAATTCGCCTAAAGTTGGGGTGTGTTATGATTGGCGATACTTTTGACGATTCGACGATTATGCAAGGTCGTGCTGCTGCTGCCCACACCATGAAAACCCGATTGGAGTAGATGGTTGAAGATTCCTCGTAATAAGCGAGCATTAGGTCTCGCGGTTGCACCAATTGCCCTAAGCATTTTTCTGATTTGGCAGGTGATTCAGACTAACGAATCTGGAAAACCGGCAAGGCACTATCCTGATGAACCTGTGCCAACCTATCCCGCTGTGACCGACCTCGCACCAGATGCGGTGGATTTGAATGACCCGAAAACTTTTCCTTCGCTGACCTATGGCATCCATACCTTTTTTTGGTGGGATCAGACTTATCGCTTATTTGGCCTAGATCAGATCAATATCATGCAGTTTTCCCACATCAAGCAAAGTTTTGCGTGGGCCGATATTGAACCCGAACGCCGCGATGTGCCAACTGACGACTCCACTCGCTATAGATGGGCCCAAGCGGATGTGATGATGGCGGATATTGAATCTAAAGGCATCGCAGTGATTGCCCGCCTAGACCACCCCCCCGCTTGGGCTGTGCAGTCAAATGCTGGCTACGATGACCCGCCTTTTGACATCACGCGCTTGGCTGAATTTTGCGGCGCATTGGCCCAACGCTATAAGGGCCGCATTGACGCCTATCAGGTGTGGAATGAGCCAAATCTCACCCGCGAATGGGCCGGACATATCCCTAGTCCCGAAGGCTATGTGAAACTTTTAGCGACCTGTACAACCGCCATCCGTGCCGCCGACCCCGATGCCATTATCATTTCAGCGGGCCTTTCTCCCACCGCCACCCGCGATGCCAGTGCCATGCCCCACATGGAATATCTGTGGAAAATGTACGAGGCCGGTGCGAGTCCCTATTTTGATGTATTAGGCGTTCATGCCCCCGGTTGGAAATTCGCCCCCGAAGTGGAGTCGGATGTACCTGTGGCGGAAAATTATTATGAATGGCAGCGTTTCCGTCATGTGGAGGACATGCGGGCGATCATGGTCGCCAATGGGGATGCCCACAAGCAAATCGCCATCACTGAGACGGGCTGGACAATTGACCAGCGCCCCGATTCCATTTACAGCCATTTTGGGGTTACGCCGGAGCAGCAAGGGGATTATTTGCGGCGGGCCTATGCCTATGCAGCCGAAAATTGGCGGCCTTGGTTGGGGCTGATGACGACCATCTATTATCCGAATGTGGCATGGACGGCGGACAGCGAAGAATTTTACTGGGCAATTGGTACGGTCGCACCAATGCCCTTTGGGATGGATGGGCGTCCGGCGTGGCCTGCGTTGGTGCAGATGGAGAAAATCTCCACCAATCCGGACTATACCCATCCTGCCCGTGATGAATTTCTCAACCCGATTGCGGATTAAGCTCCGATATGGGCGTGAAAAGCCGCGCTAAATTCATTGGGCTTTTCCAGATACGGCGTGTGAGCGCAGTTGTCAATCACGACTTCCTGATACGCCCCGCCTGCTGCCGCATATTTGTCCAGTGTGTCACGGGTCTGGGCCAACATCGGTTGGGGTGGGAATACTTCCAAGCCGGGCCAACCGGGGATTAATCCCAATGATCCCAACCGCCCTACGTCAGCGGCGGCGGCATCGGAAACGGTCATATCCTGTGCGCCGCGAATCCACAACACTTTCGGTTTATGGCCCATCTCAAGCAGCTTTTGCACGATGTTCCGGTTATATTTGGGCGATAGTGCATTATTGACCCCCAACACCCCCGGCGCAAGATGCGGCCATGCCGAAGCGGGTACTGAATCCCCCGGATAATCTTGCACGCCCATGTGTGTCGCGAGCATTGCCGAAAGGATTTCTTCTTCCCGCGCCGGGATAAAGGGTGCTTTGAAAATCAAATTCCGCATGGCATTACGGGGTGCAAACATGCTGCCTGTGCCGCGTTCACCTGTCGTCAATAACCGGGCAAATTCGGGGTTAATCAGCCCTGCCCCTGAACCCGCGTATTCATCATTACACGGTGTCCCCGCGACATCTTTGGTGCAGCCAAATCCATAAGGAGACCCCGGCGCAACCTGTGTCACGCTCAACAGGCGATCCGCGTAGTCCATCATAAAGCGCCACACCACCGACCCACCCATCGAATGCCCGACCAGATGCACTTTCTGAATATTGAGGGTGTCCAATAAGGCAGCAAGATCATCCGCTAAATCGCCTAACCCACGTGTCGCATCAATCTTTTTGGCGGGGTCAGAATCTCCATAACCGCGCTGGTCAAGGGCGATCCCACGATAGCCACCCGGTAGCGCCAACATGGTTTCTTCCCACCATGTCGCCGATGAAATGTTGCCATGCACAAATAAGACGGGCGTGCCATTCTCTGGCCCACTGAAAAGCACCCGTGTGGTTATACGACTGCTAGTGATCGTTTGGGCGGTGATACCTGCTAAAGTTGGAATAGACATTCGTTCTCCTCAGTCCTCCTCCACAAATTGAGTAATCGTATCCACCACGATTTTGGCCGAGTCGCCAAACAGCATGGTGAGATGGTTGCCGGGGATTTCGACATAACGGCAGTTCTTGATTGCCTGCACCGTTTCTTGGGCCTGTTCATAGGGTAAGACCGGCGGCGTTCCTTCCGGGCCATACGCGCCGAGGGCATTCAGCAAAATAGCGGGTTTATCAATCCGTGACACATATTCGCCATAGGGTTCTTCGAGGGCTTTATCCGTCGCCTCAAGGATGCCCTCTTTGTATAAGCGTGATTGCACCGTTCCATCGGCGTTGGTTTGCACATCGGCCCGATAATAACTTTCGATGGTCGGGTCCCACCACCCATGAAAGGCCGGGTTTTGTTTCATGGTATTGATGTATTCGTCCCACGATTTGAACACCCGCCCCATGCGATTTAGCGAGGGTTGAATCAATTCACGCACACGTGGATGCAATTTCGCCGCGCCATCAATGATAATCATTTTGCGGATGCGTTCAGGGTGATGGGCCGCAATGTAGAGGGTCAATAAAGCGCCAAACGAATGCCCCCCCATAATGACTTGTGATAGGCCCAATGTATCCAGTAATCCCAATACATCGGCGGCATGGTCAGCCATTGAATAGCCTGTCACGGGTTTTTCAGTTTGTCCACGCCCACGCAAATCGAGGGCTATCACCCGAAATCGCGGACTTAAGCCAGCCTTAATCAACCCATCAAATTCATTGGCATTGGCAGTCAAACCGGGCAGCAGTACAATCACCGGTTCTTTCCCCTTATGCTCAAGGTAATGCAAAGTAATGTTGTTAACCTGTCTAAAATGCTCCACGCTCAAAGCCTCCAAAAAATTTATCTACTTTTTGATATTTCGTTGGGCATATTCGTCGCGCAAGACCCGTTTCAGCGTTTTGCCGGCCACACTGCGCGGTAAAAATTCAACAATGACCACCTCACTCACTTTTTGATAGCGAGCCGCCACCCGGTCATTAATCCAATCACGCAGTTCTTCGGATGTAGTAGTAGCATTTTCGCGCAGCATGACAGCCGCCAGCGGGGTTTCGCCCCATTTGTCATCCGGCACGCCGAACACAGCGGCTTCACGTACCATCGGATGCTGGACAATGATTTCTTCAATATCACGTGGATACACATTCACCCCACCGGAGATAATGAGGTCTTTTTTGCGGTCTACCAGATACAAAAAGCCGTCTTCATCCACATAGCCCATATCACCTGTATACAGCCAGCCGTCCCGAATGGCATTAAAGGTTAAATCGGGCCGCTTATAATATCCCGGCATCAAAATTGGCCCACGCCCCACAATTTCACCCACCTGTCCGGTTGGAACTTCCTTGTTTTCCTCATCCATGATTTTCATTTCAAAGAAGGGTGGCGGCGCCCCCACTGAATCGGCCTTTGCCGAAACGTCCTGTTTGTCCAAAATGGTCACGAAGCCTTCCGTCAACCCATAGAGTTCATAAAACACCCCCGGCAAACGGCGATTCAGTTCATCTTTGTGCTGACGGTGGAACGGCGCACCAACCGAACAAATCATTTGTACCGATCGCATGGTGTCGGCGTTGAAATTGGGCGAATGCAGCAGGGCGATAATCTGCGATGGCACCATCATCATATGCGTGACGCCCTCGCGCTGGACATATTCAATCACCGCCTCAACGTCAAACTGAGGCAGCAGAATATATTGCGCCCCCAGATACATCCAAGGCATAAAGGTGAGGAATGCACCGTTAAACACCAGCGACCCCGAATGCAAAATCACACTTTCGGGCGTAATGCGATAGGCTGAGGCGAACAGCGTGCAGTACATCGAACGGATATAGTGAGTGTGGATAATCCCTTTAGGCATCCCGGTCGTGCCGCTACTATAGATGATGTTGTACTGGTCGTGGTCGCTGATTTCGACATGGGGCGGGTCGTCTTCGCTAGCCGCTGCCACAAAATCAACATAGGCCGTCCATGTTCCAGATGATGGCCCATCGGTCAATAGATAGCCCCGCACAAACATCAAGTCGGGCCGGATGTTATCAATCACCTCGGTCATGGTGTGGTTGGTCACGACTAGCACAGTATCGGAGTCATTGAGCAGGGTTTTTAGCCCTTCTTCGCGCAATAGGGGACTCAATGGCACGACAACCGCGCCAATCCGTGCCACCGCCCAATAGACATCTAGCAGTTCAAGGCAGTTGGGCAGAATGGTGGCAATTTTGTCACCTTTTTGGATACCCTGCCCCAAAAGTGCGTTGGCAAGGCGATTGACCCGGCGATTAAATTCGAGATAGGTCAGGCGGTGATTTTCAAAAAGGACAGCGGTGTGGTGGGGACGATAACGGGCATGTCTGGGGAGTAATGTGCCGATATTCATCAAAATTTCCCTATGTAAGTAAGGTTTTACAAAAACCACATAGTATCGCAATTGTACTTGGGGTGATTGGTACTCCAAATCTCTTGGCTCATGTTCAGCTTCCCGCACAAAAAACCCTTGTGGGGAATACATATCAGGTTGATTTTATCTTGTTTGGGCGGTTGTTCCAACTAACTGGGGTGACATCATTAAATGAAACCAACATTCGACAGATGATGCTATAATTCATATTAGATAATATTTGTGAAAAATAAGACAGCCGCTTCGGATGTGTTCAAATTTGGACTCGGAGCTACCAGCCCTATGCGCCTCTATCGCTCAAACTACCGTGCCGCCGCTGCCATCACAGCTTTTGTGACGGTCTGTGTCCTGATGGCTCTATCAAGCAGTTTTTTTCCAGTTTCTTCAAATGACCATCAGCAAACCCGGCAGGTTATTGAATCGGACGACCCATTGATCCTACGCACGGGGCAATGGAATTTGCAGGTTGCTTCTGGGGCAAGTGGTGACAGCTATCTTTACAATACTGCTGGTCAAGATACCCCTGCTTTAAGCCTGCAATTCAGCGGTTCCTATCTCGAAGTGATTTACACCAGTGGCCCTAACTTAGGCATTCTGGCAATCGAAGTTGATGGGACAGTGCGCCGAACCATCATTACTCAATCGGACACCGCCCAATTTATGCAGCGGTCAATCATTGATTATTTGACCGATGAATCGCACACCCTGCGTGTGTATCCAGTACAAGGGACGATTGCCGTAGACGCCTTTATTGTCGCCAATGCTGCTGGGCAACCCCAAGCCGAAGACGAAGGTGGTGCGGCCTCATCATTCTGCCAACCCAATACCCCGATTGAACGATTGGCTCATATAGTCGCGGAGTACGGAGTGGACTATGGCGGGCCAGCGATTTCCAACGACGGGCGCTTTATTGCCTTTCAATCACTAGATTCCACCCTTGTCCCAAATGATACCAACGCGGTGCGCGATGTGTTTGTATATGACCGCCAAAGTTGTGTCATTGAGCGTGTTTCGGTGTCATCAAGTGGTGGTCAGGCCAATGGCATGTCAATCGCCCCCGATATTTCCAACGATGGGCGTTATGTCATCTTTATGTCATCTGCCAATAATCTCGCTGCGGAAGATCATAATAACGCAAACGATGTGTTCGTCCATGACCGCCAAACGGGGACAACCATTATCGTTTCCCTTGCCTCCAATGGGTCACAAGGTATACAGGCGTCTTTTTCACCTGCGATTTCCGGCAATGGGCGTTATGTCGCGTTCACGAGCGAAAACCCTTATAGTCCTGCCGACACCAGTATCTATCGGGACGTATATTGGCATGATACTGTAACCCACGAGACGGTACTGGTATCGGTCAGTACGGCTGGAATAGTGGGAAATCGAGAATCGAATGCACCCGTGTTATCCGACGATGGGCGTTATGTCGCGTTTGACTCCTATGCATGGAACTTGGTACCCAACGACACCAACGAAAACTTTGATATTTTTGTGCGTGATATGCAAACCAATACGACTGTTGCCGTGTCGGTTGCTAATGACGGCACAATTGGAGATGGTGGTTCAGGTGGACACTCTATTTCAGGCAACGGGCGCTATGTCGCCTTCAACTCCTACAATTTGCTGCCGGGAAGCAGTTGGACAGGCTCATACATCCGCGACTTGCAAACCAATACGACCAGCGCATTGGTGTTAAACAGTGCAGGCCAACCAGCAAACGGCTATGGATACCGTCCGAGCATTTCCAACGATGGGCGCTATGTGGCGTTCGAGTCCGATTCCACAGGGATAGTCCCCGGCGATACCAACGGTCAAGAAGATATGTTTTGGCATGATCGCCAGACAGGTGAAATTCGGCGGGTTCAGGCTTTCATGGGGCAGCAACCAAATGGAATGTCTTCCCACGCAGCACTTTCGGGAGATGGGCAAATCCTTGCATTTATGTCAGAGGCCAGTAATCTTGTCTCGCCTGATCCCACCGGATTAGATGTCTTTGTCTACGATGTCAATACCCTTATTTCACCCAGTTTGCTACAAGCGGCGGCGGGCAATACCCAGCTTACTTTAACATGGGTCTATCAGGGGAGTAACGGCACCGAATTTCGATTAGAGCGCTCGCTTAATGGCACAGATGGCTGGGCCGAGATCGCCGCTATCCCGCTTGGCACGACCCATTATACGGATACAGGTCTGCAAAATGGCACGACCTATTATTATCGGGTACGGGTCTATCGCAGCACGGATACCAGCTATTCGGCCTATTCCAATACCACCTCGAATACACCAATTGATAGTCCTTCTGCGACGGCTTCCAATACACCTGTGCCGACTGCTGATAGCCCGCCGACCTCGACACCAGTGGTCAACTGCAACTCGCTGGCCCTGATTCAAACCCAATTGGTCGGGCCAACCCTTCAACTAACGATTCGCAACGATAATGCTGAATCGGCCTATATCACCCAGACATCCATCCGTTGGCACAATTGGTATGGCAGTCAAATGTTTTTGGCGCAGGCAGGTATTTTGGGGCAGCCCAGTTATTGGATTGGCGCGGTGGATCAGCACTTGGGTGGTGGTTATACCACAACGGTCTTGAATAACACCGTGTCTGGTTGGAATGACAGCACCTCCCTGCGTGAAGTCCCGGGTCTTGGCGCAACGACCATTGTACAAATCCGCTTCAACAATGGGCCCGCCAATCTGTCCGACAACTACACGATCTATAATTTCGGCAATACTTCGATTTCACTGAGTGGCTGTACGCTCACAATGACCCTGCCCACTATGACGGTAGCCCCGACGCCTACCCGCATACCGTCCAATGCCTGCACCGCTTATCGCTTCGAATTTGTTGGTTTTGACGTCAGCGGCCTGACCGCTTTCCGTGTCATCAACGAGGGAACCTATCTTGCTCAAATTTATGGTTTCATGTTGAATTGGCGCGTTTTGCCGGGATTCAGCGGGCAGATGAATCTTGCCGAGATTGAGCTTGGGCAACAGCCCTTTAATGACCCCGAAAACTCAGATTTTTGGGACGGGCAAGACCTCACCCCGGCGACAAACTATATCCCCGGCGGGACACGCGAGGGTACGGTTATTCGCTTCCCGGTGATTCACCCCGATCAATCGCTAACTATGTATGTGGATTTTGATGGTCTTAGCGGGACAGATTCTTTAGATGCACTCGGTGGCTTATCTGCCGATTTTGCGGATTCCCTGCTGTATATCGGTGATACTCGCTGTCAGGTGGGTCTGGATTTGAATGCCCCAACTCCATTCCCAACCAACACCCCGACATGGACATATACGCCGACTAATACCGTTCCGCCGACTGCAACCCCATCAAACACAGCGACCAATACGCCGCAACCCACCAGCACGGCTACCTACACTCCCTCATGGACACCTAGCCCAAGTGACACCCCATCCGTAACCCCTTCGGATACGTTTGTCCCGACCAGTACGTCGCTGCCAATGCCGACCTATACGCTACCTCCATCACCGACGACAACTGCGACCACTTACCAACCGACGTCGACGACAACTCCGACCCCCGACTGCACACGGCTCAGTATTGTAAACGTCGTCGTCGGCACGAATGATGTACAAATCTCTGTTTTGAACAACGACCCGGCTCCGGTCTATCTCTCGCAAGCAACGATTCGCTGGCGACAGTGGACAACTGGCAGCATGGCTTTGTCACAGGCGGGCCTTTCCAATCCACTGCGTACCGCCCATTGGTCCGGCACTCAACTCGGCAGTGGTGTTCCCAATGGCTATGGCACTACCACATTGAATTCCAGCACACCCGGTTGGAACAATAACACCTTCCTACGTCAATTTGCGGGTAATTCCACTTCGGTTTGGCGTATCCGTTTCACCAATGGGCCATCCTCATTAGCTACGTACTACAATAGCGACAGTTTCTATGGGTCGAGCCTGAGATTTGATGCGGGGGCTGGAAATCTCTGTGATGTGCCATTACCCGGCAACCAGCCAACGTCTACTCCCAATTACACCCCAACCCATACGCCAATTCCCGCTTGTTCAGATATAAATCTTCGTTTTGACCGCTTCGATCCCAGCGGGATTGTTGTTTTCCGGATCACAAATCTAGGCACGACGCAGGTCAACCTCAACGGGTTCGACATCAATTGGTCTACGCTACCGGGTTTGGCGGGCAGCATGTATATCCAGCAGATTCAGGTGGGCACGGGTGCCTTCGGTGATCCGTTAAATGTTGGAATGTGGTTAACCAGTGCATCACGTGACTATGTACCCGGCACTACCTATATGCCAAATCCACCCGGTACGCCGCGTGAAGGAGTCTGGCAGCGTTCAGTCCTTGTGAATCCCTCGTCCATGACTTTTCTTCTGGTAGACT